>NZ_JBEZYN010000013.1:0-242766 GCF_040638605.1 Streptomyces sp. NPDC026092 | reverse complement strand
GGCCTGCTCGACGCCGGGATCACGCCCTCCGTCACCCTCTACCACTGGGACCTGCCCCAGGCCCTCCAGGACCGGGGCGGCTGGGCCGAGCGCGACGAGCCGCTGCGCGAGCGTGTCCTGCCCGGACTCGGCGTCGGCGGCGCGACGCGCGGGCCCTCGGACGAGGCCCCGCAGCAGCGCGGGTACGGGAGCGCCACCTGTGGCGAAGGACGTCAGGTCCAGCCAGGCGGGCACGAGGACGGGATCGGCGGCGCCGGTGGCGGCCCGGTCGAAGAGGGACAGCGCGTCGGCCGTCGGCAGCGGCACCACGCCGTCACGGGCGGCCCTGCGCAGGTCGGCGGTGCCGAGGTGGCCGGTCATGCCGCTGGCGTGCGCCCACAGGCCCCACACCTGGGACACGGCGGGCAGACCGAGGGCGCGGCGGTGCTCGGCGAGGGCGTCCACGAACGCGTTGCCCGCCGCGTAGTTGCCCTGCCCCGGGGCTCCGAAGAGGCCCGAGGTGGAGGAGAACAGGACGAACGCGGCGAGGTCGTGCCCCTGCGTCAGCTGGTGCAGGTGCCAGGCGGCGTCGACCTTGGGGCGCAGCGCGCGGTCGACCCGCTCGGGGGTCTGGGAGGCGATGACGCCGTCGTCGAGGACGCCGGCGGTGTGCACGACCCCGGTCAGCGGCCGCTCCGCGGTGATCTCCGTGATGAGCGCGGCGAGCGCGGTCCGGTCGGCGGCGTCGCACGCGGCGACGGACACCTCGGCGCCGAGGCCGCGCAGTTCCTCGGCGAGCGCGACGGCCTCGGGCGCGGCGGCGCCGCGCCGTCCGGCGAGCACGAGCCTGCGCACACCGTGGACGGTCACCAGGTGCCGGGCGCACAGCGCGCCGAGCGTGCCGGTGCCACCCGTGACGAGGACGACGCCCTCGGGGTCCCACGCGGGCGCGGACACGTCGGTCAGCGGGGCGCGGACAAGGCGGGGCACGCAGGCGCGTCCCGCGCGGACGGCGATCTCCGGCTCGTCGACGGCGAGCGCGCCGGGCAGCTCCTGGAGGGCGTCCGGGCTGTCCACGTCGACCAGCACGAGCCTGCCGGGGTGTTCGGCGCGTGCCGAACGGATCAGGCCCCAAACGGGGGCGTGCGCCAGGTCGGTGACGTCCTCCTCGCCCACGGCGACCGCGCCGTGGGTGAGGACCACCAGCCGTGTGGCGGCCAGCCGTTCCTCGGCGAGCCATTCCTGGAGCACGGCCAGCACGCGGTGCGTGGCGGTGTGCGCGGCGCCCACGACGTCCTCCGAGCGCGGCGGCCGGCACGGCAGGACCAGGACGTCGGGGACGGTGTCCAGGGCGGCGACGGCGGCGACGTCCGCGTGCAGGCGGAAGCCGGGCAGCGGGAGATCGCCGAGGACGGCGATCCCGTCGGCCGTGGCGGCGGGCAGCGGTACGGACGTCCACTCGACGCGGTACAGCTCGCGGTCCCTGGCCGACTCCGTGGCGCGCGGCTGCCGCAACTCGACCGTGTCGACCGTGAGTACGGGCGCTCCGGTGCCGTCGGTGGCGTACAGGGCGAACGTGTCCTGGCCCCTGGGCGAGAGCCGTACGCGCAGCCGGCTCGCGCCGACCGCGTGCAGGGTGACACCGCGCCAGGCACCGGGCACGAGTCCGGGGCGGACCTCCGCGAGGGCGGCGTCCAGCAGTGCGGGGTGCACACCCCAGTCACCCGCGCCCTCGGCGGTCACCTCGGCGATCACGTCATCGTCGAGCGCCGGCCCGCCGGCCGCGTCGGCGCCGGTCCGGCCGATGAGCACGCCGGTGGCGTGCCGGCTCCAGGGCCGGTCGTCCGGGGCGTCCTCCGGCCGGGAGAACACGGCGACCGAGCACGTGCCGTCGGCGTCCTCGGCGCCCACGGTGACCTGCAGCCGCAGAGCGCCGTCGGCCGCCGTCAGGGGCGCCTCCTCGACGAGTTCGGCCAGCGCGCGGCCCCCTCCGGCCCAGAGCGCCAGCTCGACCGGTGTGGCGGCGGACAGCGTGGTGCCCGAGGCCACCCGGCCGGTGAACACCTGGCCGCCGAGGTCCGCGAGGGCGGTGGCGGCGCCGAGCAGCGGGTGCCCGGCGTCGGCCAGGCCGAGGCCGGTCGCGTCGCCCGCCGTCACCGGTCCCTCCGGCCAGAAGCGGCTGCGCTGGAAGGCGTACGTGGGCAGCTCGACATGGCGGCCGCCCTGGCAGACGGTGGCCCAGTCGACGGGCACACCGCGTACGGCGGCCTCGGCCAGCGAGGTGAGGAGGCGGCGGGGGCCGTCCTCGTCGCGGCGCAGCGAACCGATCGCCGTGGCGGACGCGTCGACGGCGTCCGCCGTCTCCTGCACGGCCGAGGTCAGCACGGGATGCGGGCTGACCTCGACGAAGACGGTACGGCCGTCGTCGAGCAGGGCGCGGACGACGGGCTCGAACCGTACGGTCTCGCGGAGGTTCCGGTACCAGTAGCCCGCGTCGAGCGAGGCCGTGTCGAGCGGTCCACCGGTCAGCGTCGAGTGGAAGGGGACGTCCGACGAGTTCGGCCGCACCTCCGCGAGCACGGTCAGGAGTTCGGCCTCGATCGACTCGACGTGGGCCGAGTGGGACGCGTAGTCCACCGGGATCCGCCGCGTCCGCACACCATCGGCCGCGCAGGCCGCCGTCAGCTCGTCCAGCGCGTCCGGATCACCCGACACCACGGTCGCCGCAGGCCCGTTGAGCGCGGCAACGGAAGTGCGACCGGCCCAGGGCACGATCCGCTCCGCCACCGCATCGGCCGACAGCGCCACCGACAACATCCCGCCCCGACCGGCCAACCGCTCACCGATCACCTTCGACCGCAGGGCCACGACCCGCGCGCCGTCGGACAGCGACAGCGCCCCCGCCACGCACGCGGCCGCGATCTCCCCCTGCGAGTGCCCCACCACCGCGGACGGCACCACACCATGCGAACGCCACACGTCGGCCAGCGACACCATCACGGCCCACAGCACCGGCTGCACGACATCGACGCGGTCCAGGCCGACCCCGTCCCGGACGACGTCCAGCAACGACCAGTCGACGAACGGCGCCAAGGCCTCGGCACACTCCGCCATCCGAGCCGCGAACACCGGGGAGGCGTCGAGGAGATCCGCCCCCATGCCCACCCACTGAGCGCCCTGGCCGGGGAAGACGAACACGACGCCCGCGTCGGCGGAGTCGGCGGTGCCGGTGACCACGGAATCCGTGGGCTCCCCGGCCGCCAGCGCGGCCAGACCACGCAGCGCCTGCGCACGGTCGGCGGCGACGACGACCGCGCGGCGCGGCAGCGACGCACGGGACGCGGCCAACGACCAGGCCACGTCCACCGGTTCGAGCCCGGACTCGGCCTCGATCCGCTCGGCGAGCCGGGCGGCCTGGGCGGCCAGGGCCGCGTCCGACCGCGCGGACAGGGCCCACGGCACCCAGCGGGACTCGGCCTCGGGCTCGGACGTCGGGGCGGCCGGTTCCTCCTCGGGGGCCTCCTCGAGGACCAGGTGCGCGTTCGTGCCGCTGGCGCCGAAGGAAGACACGCCCGCGCGGCGAGGCCGGTCGGACCGGGTCCACGACTCGGCCTCGGTCACCAGCTCGACGGATCCGGAGGCCCAGTCGATGTGCGGGGAGGGCGCGTCCACGTGCAGCGTCCTCGGGACCTCGCCCGCGCGCAGCGCGAGCACCATCTTGATGACGCCCGCCACGCCTGCGGCGGGGCCGGTGTGGCCGATGTTGGACTTGAGCGAGCCGAGCCGCAGCGGCCGTTCGCGGTCCTGCCCGTAGGTGGCCAGCAGGGCGTTGGCCTCGATCGGGTCGCCCAGGGTCGTACCGGTGCCGTGCGCCTCGACGACGTCCACGTCGGACGCGGCGAGGCCCGACGCGGCGAGGGCGGCGCGGATGACACGCTGCTGCGCCGTGCCGTTGGGCGCGGTGAGCCCGGAGGACGCGCCGTCCTGGTTGATCGCCGAGCCGCGCACCACGGCCAGGACGGGGTGGCCGTTGCGGCGCGCGTCCGACAACCGTTCCAGGACCACGACGCCCGCACCCTCGGACCAGCCGATGCCGTCGGCGGCGGCGGCGAACGCCTTGCACCGGCCGTCCGGGGAGAGGCCGCGCTGCCGCGAGAACTCCACGAACGCGCGCGGGGTCGACATGACCATCACGCCGCCGGCGAGCGCGAGCGAGGACTCGCCGCTGCGCAGCGACTGCCCCGCGAGGTGCAGCGCCACCAGCGACGAGGAGCAGGCGGTGTCCACGCTGATCGCCGGGCCTTCGAGGCCGAGGGTGTAGGACACCCGTCCGGACAGCACGCTGGCGTAGTTGCCCGTGCCGAGCAGTCCCTCGTCCACTCCGTTGCGCACCACTCCGTGGCGCGTGTCGTAGCGCTGGTCGGTGACGCCGGCGAACACGCCCGTGGCGGAGCCGCGCAGGCCGAGCGGGTCGATGCCCGCACGCTCGAAGGCCTCCCACGCCATCTCCAGGAAGAGGCGCTGCTGCGGGTCCATCGCCAGCGCCTCGCGCGGGCTGACGCCGAAGAAGGCGGCGTCGAAGTCGGCGGCGCCGTCGAGGAATCCGCCCTTGCTCAGATAGCTGCTGCCCGCCTTGTCGGGATCGGGGTCGTACAGGCCGTCGAGGTCCCAGCCCCGGTCGGCGGGGAAGTCGCCGATGACCTCCCGGCCCTCGGCCAGGACGCGCCACAGGTCGTCCGGTCCGTCGACGCCTCCGGGGAAGCGGCAGGCCATCGCGACCACGGCCAGCGGCTCGTCCGTGTCGGCGGCGCGGACGGGGGCCGGGACGGAGGGCGCGGGAACAGCGGACGTGGGAACGGCGGGCGCGGGAACAGCGGCGCGTTCGGGGGTACGGGCCGTGGTGGGCGGCGCCGCCGGGGCGCTGTCCAGTTCGGCGAGCAGGTGCGCGGCGAGCGCGGCGGGGTCGGGGTGGTCGAAGACGACGGTGGTCGGCAGGCTCAGGCCGGTCGCCTCGTTGAGCGCGGTGCGCAGGCGCAGTGCGGCCAGGGAGTCGAAGCCGAGGTCGCTGAAGCCGCGCTGCGGCTCGACGGCCGCCGGGTCGGCGTGGCCGAGCACGACGGCGGTCCGGGCGCGCACCAGGTCGAGCGCCTTGCGGCGGCGGTCGGCCGCGGGCAGCCCGGCGAGGCCGTCGCGCCAGGTCGTGGTGGAGTCGGCCTCGGCGGGCAGCTCCACGGGGGCGGCCACGGCCGTCGGGCGGACGATGCCGTCGACCGGAGGCCAGTAGCGCTCGCGCTGGAAGGCGTACGTCGGCAACGCGACGGCCCGCGCGCCCGTTCCGGCGTGGAACGCGGCCCAGTCGACCCGTACGCCGCCGACATGGGCCTCGGCCAGATTGCCGAGGAGGGTCGGCAGGCCGCCGCTGTCACGCCGCAGCGAGCCCACCACGACAGCGGTGGCGTCGGCGGCCTCGACGGCCTCCTGCGTGCCCACGGCAAGGACCGGGTGGGGACTGGACTCGACGAAGCCCCGGTAGCCCTGGGCGAGCAGACCCGCCACCGCGTCGGCGTACCGCACCGGCTCCCGCAGGTTCCGGAACCAGTACTCGGCATCCAGCGCCGTGCCGTCGATCCAGCCGCCCGTCACGGTCGAGAACAGCGGAACGGTTCCGGCCGTGGGGACGACGTCGGCGAGGTCGGCGATCAAGCGGTCGCGCAGCACGTCGACGGCGGGCGAGTGGGAGGCGTAGTCCACCGCGATGCGCCGGGCACGCACCCCCTTCTCCCCGCAGAGAGCGGCCAGTTCGTCGAGGGCGGTCGCCTCGCCCGCGACGACGACGGAAACCGGGCTGTTCACCGCCGCGACCACCGCGCGGCCCGCCCAGGGCTCCAGCAGCTCCCGCGCCGTGGCCTCCGGCGCGGAGACGGACAGCATCCCGCCCGAACCCGCGAGGCTCACCAGGCCCAGCCCACGCAGGGCCACGACCCGAGCGCCGTCCGACAGCGACAGGGCGCCGGCGACGCACGCGGCGGCGATCTCGCCCTGCGAGTGGCCGACCACGGCCGACGGCACCACACCGTGCGCCCGCCACACCTCGGCCAACGACACCATCACGGCCCACAACACCGGCTGCACGACGTCGACCCGGTCCAGGTCGACCCCGTCCCGGACCACATCGAGCAGCGACCACTCGACGTACGGAGCCAAGGCCTCGGCGCACTCCGCCATCCGGGCGGCGAACACCGGTGAGGAGTCGAGGAGTTCAGCCCCCATGCCCACCCACTGCGAACCCTGACCGGGGAAGACGAACGCCACACGACCGTCGCCGCCCGCGACACCCCGCACCACACCAGGCGCCTCAACACCCGATGCCAGCGCGGAAAGACCGGCCAACAGCTCCGCCCGGTCCCCACCCAGAACCACAGCCCGATGCCCCAGCACCGAACGCGTCGTCCCCAGCGCCAACGCCACATCACGCGGATCGGCTTCGAGCGCCGAGCCGTGCGCGGCCAGACGCTCCGCCTGCGCACGCAGGCCCGCAGCCGAATCGGCCGACAGGATCCAGGGCACCACCGGAAGATCCCGCACCGCGGGCTCCACGGGCGGAACCTCGAACGGCGGCTCCTGCTCCAGCACCACATGCGCGTTCGTGCCGCTCACACCGAACGAGGACACACCCGCCCGACGCGGAGCACCCGTCTCGGGCCACTCCCGCGCCTCGGTCAGCAGCTCCACCGCGCCCGCCGACCAGTCCACGTGCGGCGACGGCTCATCCACATGCAGCGTCCGCGGCAGCACACCATGCCGCATCGCCTGCACCATCTTGATCACACCCGCCACACCCGCAGCAGCCTGCGCATGGCCGATGTTCGACTTCACCGAGCCGAGCAGCAACGGCCGCTCACGACCCTGCCCATACGCGGCCAACAACGCCTGCGCCTCGATGGGATCGCCAAGGCGCGTCCCCGTGCCGTGCGCCTCCACCGCGTCCACGTCCGAGGACGCGAGACCGGCGTCCGCCAACGCCTGGCGCACCACGCGCTGTTGGGAGGGCCCGTTGGGGGCGGTGAGGCCGCTGCTGGCACCGTCCTGGTTGATCGCGCTGCCGCGTACGACGGCGAGGACGGGGTGGCCGTTGCGGCGCGCGTCCGACAGGCGTTCCAGTACCAGCAGGCCGACGCCCTCGCCGAAGCCGAACCCGTCGGCGGCCGCGGCGAACGCCTTGCAGCGGCCGTCGGCGGCCAGCGCGCGCTGGCGGCTGTACTCGGTGAACACGGCAGGGGTCGACAGCACGGTCGCGCCGCCCGCGAGCGCCATCGTGGACTCGCCCGACCGCAGCGACCTCACCGCGAGGTGCAGCGCGACCAGCGACGACGAGCACGCCGTGTCGATCGACACGGCCGGGCCCTCGAGGCCGAGGGTGTAGGAGAGCCGGCCGGACAGCACGCTGGGCGAGGTGCCGGTGACGACGTAGCCCTCCAGCTGGGTGCCCGCCGCACCGGCGATGTCGGAGTAGTCCTCGCTGCTGAATCCGACGTACACGCTGGTCGCGCTTCCGCGCAGGCCGTCGGGGTCGATCCCGGCGCGCTCCAGCGCCTCCCAGGCGGTCTCCAGGACCAGTCGCTGCTGCGGGTCCATCGCCAGCGCCTCGCGGGGGCCGACCCGGAAGAAGCCCGCGTCGAAGCCGGCGGCGTCGGTGAGGAAGCCGCCTTCACGGGCGTACGAGGTGCCCGGCCGGTCCGGGTCCGGGTCGTAGACCGAGGCCATGTCCCAGCCGCGGTCGGCCGGGAACTCCGAGACCGCGTCGGTCTCGTTCGCGATCAGCTCCCACAGGTCCTCGGGGGAGGCGACGCCGCCGGGGTAGCGGCAGGCCATGCCGACGATCGCGATGGGCTCGCTGTCGCGGCTCTCGACCTCCCGCAGCCTGCGCCGGGTGGTCTGCAGGTCGCCGGTGACCTGCTTGAGGTAGCTGAGCAGCTTCGCCTCGTCGGCCTTGGGCGCACCCCCAGGTCGGTCGGTCCGCTCGGTCATGCGATCCCCCGGTCGATCAGGTCGAACAACTCGTCCGCCGTGGCGGCGTCCAGCGCGGCCGCGTCGTTTCCTTCTCCGGACTCGGCGGCGTCCCAGCGGGAGGCCAGTCGGCGCAGGTGCTCCGCGACGCGTGTCCGGTCGGCTCCGTCGGCGGGCAGCGCGGCGAACGCTCCCTCCAGGCGGGCCAGTTCGGCGATGAGCCGGTCGGCGGCGGCACCTTCGGCCTCGCTCGGCATCAGCGACGCGAGCAGGTGCTCGGCGAGCGCGGCCGGCGTCGGGTGGTCGAAGACCAGCGTGGTCGCCAGCCGAAGCCCGGTGGCCGCGCCGAGCCGGTTGCGGAGCTCGACGGCGGTCAGCGAGTCGAAGCCCAGCTCCTTGAAGCCGCGCGCGAAGTCCACGGCGCCCGGTCCCGCGTAGCCGAGTACGTCGGCGGCGTGGCCGCAGACGACGTCGAGCAGGGCGTGCGCGCGCTCGGTCTCGGGCAGCGCGGCGATCCGCGCGACGAGGGCGGCGGCGTCGTCGACGGGGCGTGCGGCCGGGGAGGCGGCCGCCCCGGCCGTGGCTCCGGTCAGGCCGCGCAGCAGCCGGGGCGCCGCTCCGGCGTGCAGGGCGGCGAGGTCGAGTCGCGCGGTGACGGTCACCGCGTCCCCGGTGCGGGTGGCCGCGTCGAAGAGGGCAAGGCCCTCGGCCGAGGCCATCGCGACGATGCCGCCCCGGCCCGCCCGTGCCACGTCGGCGGCGTCGAGGTGCCCGGTGAGGCCGGTGGCGTCGGCCCACAGGCCCCACGCGAGGGAGGTCGCGGGCAGTCCCTCGGCGCGGCGTCGCTCGGCGAGGGCGTCGAGGAACGCGTTGGCGGCGGCGTAGTTGGCCTGGGCGGGGGTGCCGAGGGTGGCGGCAGCGGAGGAGAACAGGACGAACGCGGAGAGACTCCGCTCGCGGGTCGCCTCGTGCAGGTGCTGGACGGCGTCGGCCTTCGGGCGCAGTACGGCGGGCAGCCGGTCGGCGGTCAGCGCGGTCAGCACGCCGTCGTCGAGGGCGCCCGCCGTGTGCACGACGGCGGTCAGGGGCTGCTCGGCCGGCAGGCTCGCCAGGAGCGCGTCGACGTCGGCGCGCTCCGTGACGTCGCACCGCGCGAACCGGGCGGTGGCACCCGACTCGGCCAGTTCGGCGACCAGTTCGGCGGCTCCCGGCGCGTCGGCGCCCCGGCGGCTGGCGAGGACCAGGTGCCGGGCGCCGTGCTCGGCGACCAGGTGCCGGGCCAGCAGGCCGCCGAGGACGCCCGCGCCGGTGAGCAGCACCGTGCCGTCGGCGTAGGGGGCGACGGTGAACACGATCTTGCCGGTGTGCCGGGCCTGCGCCATGAACCGCAGCGCGGCGCGGGCGTCGGACAGCGGCCAGGTGCGGGTGGGCAGGCCGCGCACCTCGCCGGCGGCGACGTGGGCGACGACCTCGGTCAGCAGGCTCTGGATGCGCTCGGGGCCCGCCTCCATCAGGTCGAAGGCGCGGTACGTGACTCCGGGCAGCGCCGCGGGGTCACGGCGGTCGGTCTTGCCGAGCTCGACGAACCGGCCGCCGTCGGCGAGCAGTTCGAGGGAGGCGTCGGTGAACTCGCCCGCCAGCGAGTTGAGCACCACGTCCACGGCCGGGAACCGCTCGGCGAACTCGGTGGTCCGCGACGACGCGATGTGCTCCTCGTCCAGGCCCTCCGCGCGGAGCACCCCGTGCTTGGCCGGGCTCGCCGTGGCGAACACCTCCGCGCCGAGCAGACGGGCGAGCCGGACCGCGGCCAGACCGACGCCGCCGGCGGCGGCGTGCACGAGGACGCGGTCCCCGGGCCGTACGCCGGCGAGGTCGACAAGCCCGTACCGGGCGGTGGCGTACGCCGACGGCAGCGCCGCGGCCTCCACCCACGTCCAGCCCTCGGGTACCGGGACGACGAGCCGGCGGTCCACCACGGCCAGCGGCCCGAACCCGCCCGGCACCATGCCGAGGACGCGGTCGCCCACGGCCAGGTCGGTCACGTCGGCGCCGACTTCGAGCACGGTGCCCGCGGCCTCGGAGCCGATGGCGTCGACCTCGTCGGGGTACATGTCGAGCGCGCACAGGACGTCGCGGAAGTTCAGGCCCGCCGCCCGTACGGCGATGCGGATCTGACCGGGTGCGAGCGGAGCGGTGGCGTCGGGCGCGGCGACGGCGTCGACGCCGTCGATGGAGCCGGGCCGCACGACGTCGACGCGCCAGGCGTCCGCCCCGGCGGGTGGCCGCAGCGTGTCGTCGGCCGCGCGGGCCAGCCGTGCGACGGACAGCTCCCCCTCGCGGAGCGCGGACTGCGGCTCGTCGCCCACGGTCGGCACGGCACGCAGCGAGTCGGCCGCGCCGTCGGTGTCGACGAGCAGGAAGCGGTCGGGGTGCTCGGTCTGCGCGGAGCGTACGAGTCCCCACACGGCGGCGGCGGCCGGGTCGGGCGCCTCGCCGGGCCGGACGGCGACGGCGCCGCGCGTCACCACGGCGAGCCGGGCGGCGGCGAACCGCTCGTCGGCGAGCCACTCCCGCAGCAGGCCGAGCACCTCGGCGGTCGCCCGGTGGGTGTCACCGACCGCATCGGCGCCGGTCGTCACCGGGGCGAGGACGAGCTCCGGTACGGAGGTGAGGTCGGCGAGCGTGGCGTGCAGGGGGCCTTCGAGGCCGGCCGCGCCCGCACCGACCACGGCGCGGCGTGCGACGGGGGCAGGCTCCGCGGCCACCCAGTCCACGCGGAACCGGGCGTCCCGGGTGCCCGCGGCCGTCGCGGCGCGCAGTTGGTCGGCCGAGGCGGGCCGCAGCCGCAGCGCGGACAGCTCCACGACGGGCGTGCCGTCGGTGGTGGTCGCGGTGAGCCGTACCTCGTCGCCGCCGACGCGTGCGGCGCGCACCCGCAGCACGCGGGCGGCGCTCGGGCGCACCGTCACGCCGCTCCACGAGAACGGCAGCAGCACCGGGGAGTCGTCGGGCTCGGCGGCGAGCACGGCCTGGGTGGCGGCGTCGAGGAGCGCCGGGTGGACCGCGAACCCCGCCGCGTCGACGCCCTCGGGCAGCTCGACCTCGGCGAAGACCTCGGCGACACCGGCCTTGTTCTCGGCGCTTTCGGCGCTTTCGGAAGCGCGGCTCCACAGCGTTCGCAGCCCGCGGAAGGCGGGGCCGTAGCCGAAGCCGCGTCCGGCGAACCGGTCGTACAGCCCGTCCAGGGACACGGGCCGCGCGTCGGCGGGCGGCCACGTCCCCTCGACGGCCGCGAGCGGCTCGTCCTGGGCCAGCGCGCCCGAGGCGTGCGGGGTCCAGTCGCCGTCGGCGAGCGCGTGGACGGCGACGGCGCGCCGGCCGTCCTCGTCGGCGCCGCGTACGGTCACGCGCAGGGCGAGCCCGTCGGCGGGAACGCCGATCGGGGCAGCCAGGGTGAGTTCCTCGATCCGGCCGCAGCCCAGCCGGGCGCCCGCGTGGGCGACCAGTTCGAGGACGGCCGTGCCCGGGACGACGACCGTGCCGAGAACGGCGTGGTCGGCCAGCCACGGGTACGCGTCGGGGGTGATCCGGCCGGAGAGGACGAGGCCGCCGTCGTCGGGCAGTTCGACCTCGGCGCCGGCCAGCGGGTGTCCGCCCGCGACCAGGCCGACGGCGGCGAGGTCGCCCGCGCCCGCCGTCCCCGGGGCGAGCCAGTAGCGCTCGCGCTGGAAGGCGTACGTGGGCAGCTCGACCGGTCGCGCGCCGGCCGCGTCGAACAGCGGCCGCCAGTCGACCGGCACGCCCGCCGTGGCCACCTCGGCCAGGGACAGGGTGAACCTCTGCTGATCGCTCTCGTCCCGGCGCAGGGTCGCGGCGACGTGCAGCTCCACGCCCTCGGCCTCCGCGGTCTGCTGCATGGCGACGGTCAGGACGGGGTGCGGGCTCACCTCGACGAAGCCGCGGTAGCCCTCGGCCAGGAGTCCCGTCACGGCGTCGGCGAAGCGCACGGGCTCGCGCAGGTTCCGGTACCAGTAGCGGGTGTCCAGCTCGCTGCCGTCGACCCAGTCGGCGGTCACCGTGGAGTAGAGCGGAATCTCGCTGTCGCGGGGCCTGATGCCCTTCAGCTCGGCGAGGAGCCGCTCGCGGACGGCCTCGACCTGCGGGGAGTGCGAGGCGTAGTCGGCGGCGACGCGGCCCGCGCGCAGGTTCTCGTCGTCGCAGAGGTCGAGCAGTTCCTCCAGCGCCTCGCGCTCGCCGGCGACCACAAGCGAGCGGGGGCTGTTGACCGCGGCCACGCCGAGCCGTCCCGCCCAGCGCTCCACCATCTTCTCGACGTCGGCGGCGGGCGCGGACACGAAGCCCATGCCACAGCGGCCGGGCAGGTCCACCACAGCTTTGGCGCGCAGGGCGACGATCTTCGCCGCGTCGTCCAGGCTGAGGGCGCCCGCGACGCAGGCGGCGGCGATCTCGCCCTGCGAGTGCCCGACCACGGCGGACGGCACCACGCCGTGCGCGCGCCACACCGCGGCCAGCGACACCATCAGCGCGAAGAGGACGGGCTGGACCACGTCCACGCGGCGCAACGGCGGCGCACCCTCGACGCCGCGCAGGACGTCGACGACCGACCAGTCGAGGTACGGGGCCAGGGCGCGCTCGCACGCGGCCATCCGCTCGGCGAACACCGGTGAGCTGTCGAGGAGTTCCACGCCCATGCCGAGCCACTGCCCGCCCTGGCCGGCGAAGACGAAGACCACGCGGCCGTCGGCCCCGGCGGTGCCGCGCACGACGGCCGGGTCGGCGCCGCCGGAGGCCAGCACGTCGAGACCGGCGAGGAGTTCGGCGCGGTCACGGCCCACGACGGCCGCGCGGTGGTCGAACGCCGTGCGGCGGGTCACCAGCGACAGGCCCACGTCGGCGGGCGTCAGTTCGGGGTCGGCGGCGACGAAGGTGCGCAGCCGGGCGGCCTGGGCGCGCAGCGCGTCCTCGGTGCGCGCGGACAGCGTCCACGGCACGGGCGCGGGAACGGCACCGGCTTCGGTATCGGCAGCCTCGGTCTCGGTCTCGGGAGCCCCGGCCTCGGGAGCTTCCGCCGGTACGGCCTCGGGCGCCTCCTGCACGATCACATGGGCGTTGGTCCCGCTCACGCCGAACGAGGACACACCCGCCCGGCGCGGCCGGTCGGTGCGCGGCCAGTCCCGGGCCTCGGTCAGCAGCTCCACCGCGCCCGACACCCAGTCCACGTGCGGCGACGGCGCGTCCACGTGCAGGGTCTTCGGCAGCACGCCGTTCCGCAGCGCAAGGACCATCTTCATGACGCCGCCGACGCCCGCCGCGGCCTGCATGTGGCCGAGGTTGGACTTCAGCGAGCCCAGCCAGAGCGGCCGGTCGCGGTCCTGCCCGTACGAGGCGAGCAGCGCCTGCGCCTCGATCGGGTCGCCCAGCTTGGTGCCGGTGCCGTGGCCCTCGACCGTGTCCACGTCGGCGGCGCGAAGGCCCGCGTCGGCGAGCGCCTGCCGCACCACGCGCTGCTGGGCCGCGCCGCTCGGCGCGGTCAGCCCGTTGGAGGCGCCGTCCTGGTTGGTCGCGCTGCCGGTCAGTAGCGCCAGGACCTCGTGTCCGTTGCGGCGCGCGTCGGAGAGGCGTTCGAGCAGCAGCACGCCGACGCCCTCGGACCAGCCGAGGCCCTCGGCGGCCTTGGCGTACGAGCGGCTGCGGCCGTCGGCGGAGAGGCCGCCCTGCTTGGTGAAGTCGACGAACAGCTCGGGGGTGTGCATCACGGTCACGCCGCCCGCGAGCGCCATCGTGGACTCGCCCGAGCGCAGCGACCGTACGGCCATGTGGATGGCGACCAGCGAGGACGAGCACGCCGTGTCGACCGTGACCGCGGGACCCTCCAGGCCCAGCACATAGGCGATGCGCCCGGACAGCACGCTGGAGAGACGGCCGGTCAGCGCGTGGCCGTCGCCGCCCTCGGGGACGCCCGCGAGCAGGGAGGAGTACGACTGCGCGTTGGCGCCGACGAATACGCCGACCTTGCCGCCGCGCCACGAGCCGGGCTCGACGCCGGCGCGCTCCAGCGCCTCCCAGGAGGTCTCCAGGAGCAGCCGCTGCTGCGGGTCCATCAGCTGCGCCTCGCGCGGGCTGATGCCGAAGAACCCCGCGTCGAACAGGGCCACGTCCTCCAGGAATCCGCCGTGGCGGGTGAGGCTGGCGGCCGGTCCCGACTGGTCGGCGAGCGCGGCGAGGTCCCAGCCCCGGTCCTCGGGGAAGGACGAGATCGCGTCGCGCCCCTCGGCGACCACCCGCCACAGTTCGTCGGGCGTGGTCACCCCGCCCGGGTAGCGGCAGGCCATGCCGACCACGGCGATCGGGTCGTCGTCGGCGGCGCGCCGCACGGGCTCGTCGTCGTCGGCGAGGGCGACGTGCTTCCCGTCCGCCGCGTCGACCAGCACGTCCGCAAGGGCCCGGGCGGTCGGGTAGTCGTAGATGGCCGTCGTCGGCAGCTTGACGCCGGTGATCCGGCTGAGCCGCAGCAGCAGCTGTACGGCGGTCAGGGAGCGCAGTCCCAGCTCGCGGATGGCGCGGTCGGGATGCACGTCCTCGGCGGTGCCGATCTCGAGCACCTCGGCGACCTGGGCCAGTACGAGGTCGAGCACCAGTCGGCGCCGCTCGGGCTCGGGCAGACCGCCGAGACGGTGGGCGAGTGCGGGCAACTGACCGGCCGGTGAGGCGTCCAGCGACTCAGGCATGGGTGGTCCCCTCCAGCGGGTCCGAGATCGGGAGAGTGGAAACGGGCAGGGCGGGATCGGCGAGCGCGGCGGCCAGCAGCGCCGCCGTGTCCCCGAGGAGGACGTCGACGGTGGCCTGGTCCAGTACGGCGGCGCGGTGCACGACGTGCCCGGTGAGGCCGCCGTCGGGTTCCTCGACGAGGTGGACCTCGAGGTTCCAGCGGGCGTACACGCGCTCGCCCGCGAACGGCTCGACGCGCACTCCGGGCAGGCGCAGCTCGCCCAGCTCGACGTTGACGAGCTGGAACACCACGTCCACCAGCGGCCGGTCCGGGTCGAGGCCCAGGCCCTCGGCGACCCGCTCCCACGGCAGGGCCTGGTGGGCGTAGGCGTCGACCGAGGTCGTGTGGACGCGGCCGAGGAGCTCGGCGAAGGTCGGGTCGCCCTCGAAGCCGACGCGCAGGGGTACGAAGTTGGCGAAGAAGCCGATCAGGCCCTCCACCTCGGCACGGGTGCGGCCCGCCACGGGCGAACCCACGGCGAGGTCCTCGGAGCCGGTGTGCCGGGCCAGCGTCGCGGTGAACGCGGCGAGCAGGGTCATGTAGAGCGTGGCCCCGTGCGCGGCGCCGATCTGCCGGGCGGTGTCGACGAGTTCGGCGGGCAGCCGCCACTCGGTGAGCACGCCCGCGTCGTCACGAGCCGTCACGGCCCGGGCGCCGGGCAACGCGAGGGGCCGAAGCCCGTCCAGCCGCTCGCGCCAGTGGTCGAGCTGCTCGTCGAGTACGGCGCCGGTCAGCCAGGACCGTTGCCAAGCGGCGAAGTCACCGTACTGCACCGGCAGTTCGGGCAGCTCCGGTACGCGACCCTCACGCAGCGCCTCGTACGCACGGGACAGCTCCGACCAGAGCACGCCCTGCGACCAGCCGTCGGTGGCGATGTGATGCACCGTCAGCATCAGGACGTGGTCGTCGGGGGCGATGCGCAGCAGCGACGGCCGGAGCACCGGGCCCCGGACCAGGTCGAAGGGCCGGGCGGCCTCCTCGCCCGCCGCGACGCGCGCGGCCGCCTCGTCCGGCACGTCCACGGCGAGGAGTTCGACCTCGCCGGCGGGCAGGACGACCGTCGTGGGCTCGTCGCCCGGCACGAACACCGTGCGCAGCACCTCGTGCCTGCGGACGACCTCGGTCAGCGCCCGGCCGAGCAGCTCCACGTCCAGGTCGCCCCGGATCCGTACGGCCAGCGGGATCGTCCACATCGCGTCGTCCGGGTCCGCCTCGTGCAGGCTCCACAGCTGGCGCTGGGTCAGCGAGAGCGGCAGCGGCCGGTCCCGCTCCACCGGCACCAGCGGCGGCACGGCCGAGCGCGGCGCGGTGGCCGCGACCTCGGCGAGCGCACGCGGCGTGCGGTGGTGGAACAGCTCGCGCAGGGACACCTCGACGCCGAGCACCTCGCGGATGCGGGCGACCGTGCGGGCCGCGACCAGCGAGTGGCCGCCCAGGGCGAAGAAGTCGTCGTCCACACCGACCCGTTCGGCCTCCAGGACCTCGCGGAAGATGCCGCAGAGGGCCTCCTCCTCGCGGCTGCCGGCCGCGGCGAAGCCCACATCGAGGGCGGTGCGCAGGTCGGGCGCGGGCAGCGCGCCGCGGTCGACCTTGCCGGTGGTGGTCAGCGGGAACGCGTCGAGCGCGACGAACGCGGAGGGCACCATGTAGTCCGGTACGGCCTCGGCGAGGTGCGCGCGAAGCCGCGCGGGCAGGTCGCGGTCGACTCCGGGGGCGGGCACGACGTAGCCGACGAGCCGCTTGACGCCCGGGGCGTCCTCGCGGGCGACGACGACGGCGCGGGCCACCTCGGGGTGGCGCAGAAGCACGGCCTCGACCTCTCCCAGCTCCACCCGGAAGCCGCGGACCTTGACCTGGTGGTCGAGCCGGCCCAGGAACTCCAGGCTGCCGTCCGGCCGCCAACGGCCCAGGTCGCCCGTGCGGTAGAGGCGGGATCCCGGCGGCCCGAAGGGGTTGGGCACGAACTTCGCCGCGGTCAGCTCCGGCTTGCCGACGTAGCCGCGCGCGAGGCCGGGACCCGCGAAGCACAGCTCGCCCGCCACGCCCACGGGCACGGGCCGCAGCTCGCGGTCGAGCACGTACGCGCGGGAGTTGTCGACCGGCCACCCTAGGTGGGCGGTGGCGGGCCAGTCGGCGACGGCGGCCGGCAGGGTGAAGGCGGTCACGACCTGGATCTCGGTCGAACCGTAGTGGTTGTGGATGCGCAGCTCCGGCCGGGCTGCGCAGAACTCCCGCAGCGCGGCGTCCAGCGACAGCGGCTCGCCCGCCTGCGACATGTGCCGCAGCGAGGTCAGCCGGGCGCGGCCCGCGTTGGCCTCCTCGGCGAGCGCGCGGATCATCAGGTTCGGTACGAAGATCTGCTCGATCGCCCGCTCGTCCAGCCAGCGGGCGAACCAGGCCGGGTCGCGGCGCACCTCGTCGGCGGGGATGACCAGCGTCTCGCCGTAGAGCAGCGCGGAGAGGACCTCCTGCACCGAGACGTCGAACGTGAGGGCGGTGAACTGCGCGGTGCGCGTGCCGGGACCGCCGGGGACGGCCTTCTTCTGCCAGGCCAGCATGTTGACCACGCACCGCGCGGGCATGGCGATGCCCTTCGGGGTACCGGTGGAGCCCGAGGTGTAGACGACGTACGCGAGGGAGTCGGGACCGGGGCCGGCGTCGGCCGGGGCGTCCGGCTCGGTGTCCGCGTCCGACGCGGCGTCGGTCTCGGAGAGGCCGTCCAGCAGGACGAGCGCCGTGTCGTCGGCGAACACGCCCGCGTGGGCCCGCTCGGTGACGGCGACGGCCATCCCCGCGTCGTCCACGATGAGCCGGACCCGCTCGGCGGGGTGGGTCGGGTCGATCGGCACGTATGCCGCGCCCGCCTTCAGGATGCCCACGAGTCCCACGATCATCGCGGTGCTCCGGTCCAGGCAGAGCCCGACGAGGTCGTCCGGGCGCACTCCCCGGGCGCGCAGCCGCCGGGCGACCCGCTCGGCGGCGCGGCCCAGTTCGGCGTAGGTGAGGGTGTCGTCGCCGAACTCCACGGCGCGGGCGTCCGGCGTACGGGCCACCTGCTCGTCGAAGAGCTCGGCGAGCGACGCGTCCCGGTACGGCACCTCCGTGTCGTTCCAGCCCTCCAGGAGCTGGTGGCGGTCGGTGTCGTCCAGGAGGGAGACCGTGGACAGCGGTGCGTCCGGGTCGGCGAGCGCGGCGCGCAGGACGACGGTGAGGTGGTGCAGCAGCCTGCGTACGGTCTCGGCCTCGAAGAGCGCCGTGGCGTGCAGGACCGTGCCGCGGACGCGGTCGCCGTCCTCCGTCAGGTGCACCTCCAGGTCGACGCGGGTGAACGCGTGCTCGTCGAGCAGCGGTTCGAGCCGCGCCTCACCGAGCCGGTCCCCCTTGTCGCCGGGGGCCCGCATGAGCTGGAAGACCACCTGCACCAGCGGGTTGCGGGAGAGGTCACGCTCGGGTGCGAGCGCCTCCACCAGGTTCTCGAACGGCAGGTCCTGGTGCTCCATGGCACCGACCGCCGACTCGCGTACGCGGCCGAGCAGTTCCCGGAAGGTCGGGTCGCCGGAGAGGTCGGTCCGCAGCACGAGCATGTTGACGAAGAAGCCGATCAGCCGCTCCACCTCGGCGCGGGTGCGGCCCGCGACGGGCGTGCCGACGGCGACGTCCTCGGTGCCGGCGAAGCGCGCGAGGGTGAGGGAGAACGCGGCGAGCAGGGTCATGTAGAGCGTGGCGCCCTCGTCGTCGCCGAGCGCCCGCGCGGCGCGGACCAGGTCCTCGGGCAACTCCCACGACTGGGAGGCGCCGGCCGAGGTGGCCAGGGCGGGACGCGGGTGGTCGAGCGGCAGTTCCAGCGGGCGTACGCCGGCGAGCCGATCGCGCCAGTACTCCACGTGCCGGTCGAGCACGGCACCGTCGAGGTGGGCGCGCTGCCAGACGGCGAAGTCCCCGTACTGCACGGGCAGTTCGGGCAGGACGGGCTCGCGCCCTTCGAGCGCGGCGGTGTACGCCTCGGCCAGCTCGCCCCAGAAGACGGCGTGCGACCAGCCGTCGGTGACGGCGTGGTGCGCGGTGATCAGGACGGCGTGGTCCTCCGGCGCGAGCCGCAGCACGCGGGCGCGGAGCAGCGGGCCCCGTGCCAGGTCGAACGGCAGAGCCGCGTCCGCTGCGGCGAGCGCCAGCGCCTCGGCCTCGTCGGCGACGTCGGTGACGGCGAGGGGGATCTCCCGTACGTCCTGGACGACGGCGACCGGCGTGCCGCCCCCGTCGTCGGGGAAGACGGTGCGCAGCGCCTCGTGCCGGGCCACGACGGCCGACAGGGCGGTGCGGAAGGCGTCGACGTCGAAGGCGCCGCGGGCGCGGACGCCCATCGCCACGTTCCAGAAGCCGCTGTCCGGGGTGAGCCGGTCGAGGAACCACAGCCGCTGCTGGGAGAAGGAGAGCGGCAGCGCGCCGTCGCGCGGCACGGGCCGGATCACGTCCACCTCGGCGGCGAGCTCGCCCAACGCCCCGGCCAGCCTGCGGGGCGTGCGCAGCTCGAACAGCGACTTCAGCTCGGCGTCGGGCCCGAAGAGGGCACGGATCTTCGCGATCGCCCGGGTGGCGAGCAGCGAGTGGCCGCCGAGGGCGAAGAAGTCGTCGTCGGCGCCGATCGGCCGCACCTCGAGGACCTCCGCGAAGATCTCGCAGAGCGCCTTCTCGGGTTCGGTCGTGGGCGGTACGTACGCGGCCTCGGCGACGGAGCGGGCGTCCGGCGCGGGCAGCGCCCTGCGGTCGATCTTGCCGGTGGTGGAGAGCGGGAACGCGTCGAGCGCCACGAACGCCGACGGCACCATGTAGTCCGGCACGCCGCCGACCGCGTGGGCGCGGAGCTCGGGCAGCACGCCCTCGCCGTGGCCGGGTTCGAGCACCACGTACGCCACCAGGCGCTTGTCGCCGGGCACGTCCTCGCGGACGGCCACGGTCACCTGCGAGACGGCGGGGTGGCGCAGCAGCACGGCCTCGATCTCGCCCAGCTCCACCCGGAAGCCGCGGATCTTCACCTGCGCGTCGCCGCGGCCCAGGAACTCCAGGGCACCGGTGGGCAGCCAGCGCACGACGTCGCCGGTGCGGTACATCCGCGCGCCGGCCGGGCCCCACGGGTCGGGCACGAACTTCTCGGCGGTCAGCTCGGGCATCCCCACGTAGCCGCGCGCGACGCGCGGCCCCGCGATGACCAGTTCGCCCGCGACGCCCAGCGGCACAGGTCGCAGGTCGCCGTCGACGACGTACACGCGGGTGTTGTCGATCGGCGCGCCGATCGGGACCCGGGAGCCCGCCAGGGTGAAGCCGGGTTCCATCGGGAACAGGGTGGCGAACGCGGTCGCCTCGGTCGGGCCGTAGGCGTCGACCACGGTCAGCTTCGGGTGGGCGGCCATGACGCGGGCGACGGTCTCGCCCGACACGGCCTCGCCGCCGGTGAGCACCTCGCGCAGGCCCTCGAAGCAGGGCAGGCACTCCTCGACGAGGAGGCTGAAGAGCGGCGCGGGCAGGCACATCGCGGTGACGCCGTGCTCGCGGATCAGCCGGTCGAAGGTCTGCGGCTCGACGTGCTCGTCGGCGGCGATGACGATCTGCTTGCCCGCCAGCAGGAACGGCCACAGCTCGTAGGTGGAGATGTCGGTGGCCAACGGGTAGTGCAGCAGCACCCGTTCGTGGTTCCCGTTGCGCCAGCGGCGGTCGGCGGCGAGGACCACGATGTTGCCGTGGGTCACCGCGACGCCCTTGGGCTCGCCGCTCGATCCGGAGGTGTAGATCACGTACGCCGTCGCGTCGCGGTCCGGGTCGATGCCGGGGTCGGTGTCGGGCGCGTCGCCCGGGTGGGCCGCGTCGAGGACCGTCACGGCGTCGGTGCCGGGCACGGGCCGGTCGGCGATGACGACACGGAGGCCGGAGGTGGCCACGATCCGTTCGGTGCGGCCCGAGGGGTTGCGCGGGTCGAGCGGCACGTAGGCGCCGCCCGCCTTGAGGATGCCGAGGACGGCCGCGACCATGTCGACGGAGCGGCCGGTGGCCACACCGACCGGCTCGTCCGCGCGGACGCCGTGCGCGAGGAGCACGTGCGCGAACCTGTTGGCGCGACGGTCGAGTTCGGCGTACGTGACCCGCTCGTCGCCGCAGACCAGGGCGACGGCGTCGGGCGTACGGGCGGTCTGCTCGGCGTAGAGCCGGGGCACGGAGCCCTCGGGCAGCGGCGCCGCGGTGTCGTTCCACTCGACGAGCACGCGGTGCCGGTCGGCGTCGTCGAGCATCGTCGCCGCGGAGATCGGCCGGTCGGGGTCGGCGAGCACCTGGCCGAGGACCACGGTGACGTGGTGCATGAGCTGGCGGACGGTGTCGGCGTCGAACAGGTCGGCCGCGTAGAGCACGGTGGCGGTGACGTCGTCGCCGACCTCGACGGCGTGCACTTCGAGGTCCATCCGGGTGTACGCGTGGTCGAGGTCGAAGTGCTCGACCTCGGCGTCCGCCCACGACGGCCACCCCGGTGCGCCGGTGAGCAGCTGGAACGCCACCTGCACCAAGGGGTTGCGCGAGAGGTCGCGCTCCGGGCGCAGTCGCTCCACCAGGTGCTCGAACGGCACGTCCTGGTGCTCGACGGCGGCGACGGCCGCCTCCCGTACGCGGCCGAGGAGTTCGCGGAACGTCGGGTCGCCCGAGGTGTCCGTGCGGACGACGACGACGTTGACGAAGAAGCCGATCAACGCCTCGACCTCGGCGTGCGTGCGGCCCGCCGTGGGCGAGCCGACGGCCACGTCGTCGGTCCGCGCGTAGCGGGACAGCACGACGTCGAAGGCGGCCAGCAGGGCCATGTACAGCGTCGCGCCCTCCTGGGCGGCGACGGCGCGGGCGGCGCGGACGAGGTCGGCCGGGACGGCCCACGGCAGGGCGCCCGCCCGGCCGGTGGCGACGGCGGGGCGCGCCTTGTCGAGCGGCAGCTCCAGCGGCGGCAGGTCGGCGAGCCGCTTCGTCCAGTGCTCGGCGCGCCGCTCCAGGACGTCTCCGGAGAGCCAGGACCGCTGCCATACGGCGAAGTCGGCGTACTGCACGGGCAGTTCCGCCGGCGCGGTACCGGAGTACGCGGCGGCGATCTCCGCCCACAGCAGCGCCTGTGACCAGCCGTCGGTCGCCACGTGGTGCACGGCGACGACGAGCACGTGGTCGACCGGGCCGAGGCGCAACAGGGTGGCACGCAGCAGCGGGCCGCGGGCCAGGTCGAAGCCGGTGGAGAGCTCGGTGGAGGCCGCCGCGCGCGCCGCGTCGACGCCGTCCACCTCGATCAGGGGCAGCGGGACGGGGGCGGGGGGAGCGATGACCGCGACGGGGGAGCCGTCCTCGATCGCGAAGGTCGTCCGCAGCGCCTCGTGGCGGGCGACGACGGCCGTCAGGGCGGCCGCGAGCCGCTCCGGGTCGACGGCGCCGCGCACCCGCACGGCGCCGCCGGAGGTGTAGGACGCGCTGCCCGGGGTGAGCTGGTCGAGGAACCAGAGCCGCTGCTGCGCGAACGACAGCGGCAGCGGGCCGCCGCGCTCCACCGGCACCAGCGGCGGCGCGGTGGTGGCCGCCGCCGCCTCCACGACGGTGGCCAGCGTGCGGGGCGTGCGCTGCTCGAACAGGTTCCGCAGCGGCACCTCGGCCCCGAGCGCGCCCGCGATGCGGGCGATGACGCGCGTCGCGAGCAGCGAGTGGCCGCCGCGTACGAAGAAGTCGTCGTCGGCGCCGAACTCCGCGACGCCGAGGACCTCGGCGAAGATGCCGCAGAGCGCCCGCTCGGTCTCGGTGCGCGGCGCGACGTGACCCGCGCCCGTCTCCTCCTGCGGGGCGGGCAGCGCGGCGCGGTCGACCTTGCCGGTCGCGGCGAGCGGCAGCGTGTCGAGCAGGACGTACGCGGACGGCACCAGGTAGTCCGGCAGGGCGGCCGAGGCGTGCGTGCGCAGCGCGGCGGCGTCGAGCTCGGCTCCGGCGCGCGGGACGACGTAGGCGACGAGCCGCTTGCCCAGCGCGCCGTCCTCCCGTACGACGACGGCGACGCGCGCGACGGCGGGGTGCCCGGCCAGCGCGGCCTCGACCTCGCCCGGCTCCACGCGGAAGCCCCGCAGCTTCACCTGGCCGTCGGCGCGGCTCAGGAACTCGAGGACACCGCCGGGGCGGCGGCGCACCACGTCGCCGGTGCGGTACATGCGCGTTCCGGGCGGGCCGAACGGGTCGGGCAGGAAGCGTTCCGCGGTGGCCGAGGGGTGACCGGCGTAGCCGCGCGCGAGGCCCACGCCGGAGACGTACAGCTCACCGGGGACGCCGAAGGGCACCGGTCGCAGCCGGTCGTCGAGGACGTGGGCGCCGGTGTTGTCGAGCGGGGTGCCGATGGGCACGCGGCCGGCCGGCGAGGGCTCCCCGGGTGCGACGGCGTGCACGGTGGCGAACGTCGTGGTCTCGGTGGGGCCGTAGCCGTTGAGGACCGTGAGGCCGGGATGGGCGGCGCGTACGCGGGCGACGGTCGCGGGCTGCACGGCGTCGCCGCCGGCGATGATCTCGCGCAGGCCCGCGAGGCAGGCCACGTCCTCCTCCGCGACCAGGTCGAACAGGCCCGATGTCAGCCAGAGGGCGGTGACGCCGTGGTCGGCGACGGCGCGGGCGATCGTCCTCGGCCCGATCGCTCCGGGCGGGGCGACGACCACGCGGCGGCCCGACAGCAGGGGCGACCACAGTTCGTAGGTCGAGGCGTCGAAGGCGTGCGGCGAGTGCAGCAGGACGCGCTCGTGCGCCCCGCCGGCCCAGCGCCGGTCCAGGGCCAGGGCGGCCACGGCGCGGTGCGTCACGGCGACGCCCTTGGGCGTGCCGGTGGACCCCGAGGTGGACATCACGTACGCCAGGGCGTCGGGGTGCGCGTCCGTCTCGGGCGCGGTGTCCGGGACTCCGGCCGGGTCGACCCGCAGGTCCACCACGGGGAGGTCCTCGGCGCCCTGGACCGCCTCGTCGCGGTCGGTCAGGAGCAGGGCCGCGCCGGTGGCGGCGAGGACCGCACGGGTGCGCCCCGCCGGGTTGCGGGCGTCCAGCGGCAGATACGCGCCGCCCGCCTTGAGCACGGCGAGCACGGCGACCACCAGGCGCACGGACCGCTCGGCCGCCAGCGCGACCACGACTTCCGCTCCGACCCCGCGGTCCCTGAGGACGTGCGCGAGCCGGTTCGCGGCCCGGTCGAGTGCGGCGTACGTCCACAGGTCGGCGCCGTCGGCCACCGCCACGGCGTCGGGGGTCCGCGCGGCCTGCGCGGCGAACAGCTCCGGGAGTGCGGCCTCGGGCAGCGGCACGGTCGCGCCGTGCGCGGCGGCGAGGAGCGCGGCCCGCTCGTCGGTGTCCGTCATGGCCAGCCGGGACAGCGGCACGTCGGGGGCTTCGGCCGCCGCCCGCAGCACGGCCGTCAGATGCCGGGCCAGTCCTTCGACGGTCTCGGCGTCGAACAGGGCGCGGCTGTAGTTGACCAGGCCGCCGACCCCGCCGTCGGCCTCCTCGCCGAGGTAGACCTCCAGGTCCATCCGGGCGAAGGCACGGTCGCCGGCGAACGGCTCGGTGGTGGTCCCGGGGAACGGCGCGGGGCCCGCCGTCGCACCCGGCACGACCTGGAAGACGACCTGGGCGAGCGGATTGCGCGACAGGTCGCGCTCGGGTACCAGCTTCTCCACCAGGTACTCGAACGGCACGTCCTGGTGGGCCATCGCGTCCACGGACGCGGTGCGCACGCGGTCGACCAGTTCGCGGAACGTCGGGTCGCCGGACAGGTCGGTGCGCGTCACCACGGTGTTGACGAAGAAGCCGATCAGGTTCTCGACCTCGGCCAGCGGCCGGCCCGCGACGGGCTGGGCGACGGCGACGTCCTCCGTGCGGGCGTGCCGGGACAGCACGACGCCGAAGGCCGCGAGCAGCGTCATGTGCAGGGTCGCGCCCTGTTGTTCGCCCACGGCCCTCGCGGCCGCGACGACGTCGGCGGGCAGCCGCCACATGACGACCCCGCCCTCGGCCGACGCCACGGCGGGGCGCGGCCGGTCCAGCGGCAGTTCCAGGGGCGTGATGCCGTCGAGGCGCTCCCGCCAGAACTCCAGGCGCCGCTCCAGCTCGGCGGCCGGCAGCGTGCGGCGCTGCCACGCGGCGAAGTCGGCGTACTGGAAGCGCAGTTCGGGCAGTTCCGGCTCCCGGCCGTCGGCCAGTGCGGCGTACGCGGCGGTGAGCTCGGCCCACAGCACGCCGTGGGACCAGCCGTCCGTGGCGATGTGATGCACCGTCAACAGCAGGATGTGGTCGTCCTCGGCGAGCCGCAGCAGACGGGCCCGCAGCAGCGGCCCCTCGCTCAGGTCGAAGGGGCGCGCGGCCTCCTCGCCCGCGAGTCGCTCGGCCTCGGCCTCGTCGGCGACGTCGACGACGTCCACCGGCACCGGCGCGGGGGCCAGCACGACGGCGGAGGGCGCACCGGCGTCGTCGGTGTAGACGGTCCGCAGCGCCTCGTGCCGCGCCACGATCAGGCTCAGCGCCCGGCCGAGCACGTCGGGCCGCAGCGTGCCGCGTACGCGTACGGCGGATCCGAAGTTGTAGAACGCGCTGCCCGGCATCAGCCGGTCGAGGAACCACAGCCGCTGCTGCGCGAACGCCAACTCCAGCGGCTGGTCCCGCGACACGCGCGTGATGCCCTCGGGCGCCGCGCCCGTCCGTGCCGTGCGCTGCCTCAGCCTGCTCAGCGCCGAGTCGAGACCCGGCCGCCGCCCCGTGCTCCCGGTCACCTGAGCTCCTCGGCCTCTTCGTCCATGCGGACCAGGCCGCGGGAGCGCATCAGGGCGGCCACCTTCCGGTGGGTCGCCGACTCGCTCCCCTCGAAGTCCTCGACGATCCGACGTCGCATGGGTTCCGGCTTCTCCTGGCTGAGCTTGAACATCGTCTGTACCGACTCCACCTGTAGCTCGAAGGCGCCCACGCCGGGCGCGATCTCGCGGAAGTAGTCCACGGAGGACTCCTGGTCCCATCCCTGGCCGAACCCGGCCTCGAGGCGTCGCGCGGTGTCCCGCACGATCTCCAGGACCTCCGCGGGATCGACGGTGGGGCGCAGCGTGCCCACCACGTGCACGGCGGTGAAGTCCCACGTGGGCGCGGCGGGCGTGACGCCGTACACCGTCGGTGACACATAGCCGTGCGGGCCCTGGAAGACGACCAGCGCCCGGTCGCCCTCGCGCATCGCGGTCCACTGCGGGTTGCGTACGTTCATGTGTCCGACGAGCGTCGAGCCGACCAGGGAGGTGCCGTCGGCCGCGAGGGTCTCCTCGTCGACGCCGCCGGGCCCGTGGCGGAACAGCACCGGCGCATGCGTGCCGAGCGGGGCGTGCTCCCCCGGTGTCACCACCAGGGCCAGTGGGTTGGCTCTCAGCAGGGCCAGGACCGGAGCCGTGCGGTCGTCTGAGTACAACGGACGCTCGTGCACGTCATGTCCCGTTCCCCGCTGTCCGCTCGTGCGTCCGCCGGTCGCCGGCCAGCGACTCCGCGATCTCGCCCGCGCGGACCGCGGTCATCGAAAGTAGGGTCGAGGAGATTCCGTGCGTCGCCTCGGTGGCGCCCTGCACGTAGATGCCGCAACGGACGTCGGCGGTGGTACGGAGCCGGTAGTCGCGGCCGATCCGCAGTTCACCCGTCTCGTCGCGGCACAGCTTGTCCGCGATGCCGCCGAGCAGTTCCGACGGGTCGGGCGAGGTGTATCCGGTGGCGTGGACGACCAGGTCGGCCTCGATGTCGGTGACCTCGCCCGTGGGCAGGAACCGCACGCGCACCGCGACGTCGTCCGCGCGCGGGTCGAGGGAGTCGATCCGGGAGCTGTGCATGACCCGGAGTCGGGGCTCTCCCGTGACCTTCTGCTCGTACTGGCGGCGGTACAGGTCGTCGAGCACGTGCCCGTCGACCACCGCGTAGTTGGTGCCCCCGTGGTACCGCAGCATCGCCTGCTTCACGTCCGGCGGGGCCTGGTAGAAGTCGTCCACGGCGGCGGGGTCGAAGACCCGGTTGGCGAAGGGGCTGGCGTCGGCGACGCTGTAGCCGTAGCGCGTGAAGACGGCGCACACCTCGGCCGTCGGGTAGCGGTCCATCAGGTGCCCGGCGATCTCCGCGGCGCTCTGGCCCGCTCCGACCACCACGACACGCTTGGGGGCCCGTTCGTCGAACGCGGGCAGCCGGTGCATCAGCTGGGAGCTGTGCCAGACCCGCTCGCCGGTTTCGACACCCTCGGGCAGGCGCGGGCGCAGGCCCTGGGCGACCACGAGGTTCCTGGTCCGTGCGGCGATCCGGTCACCGGCCAGGACGTCGAGCGCGACGACGGTGCCGTCCTCCACCACCGGCCGGACGCCCGTGACCTCGACGCCGTACTGGACCATGTGGCGCACCCGGTCGGCGGCCCACCGGAGGTAGTCGTGGAATTCGGTGCGCGAGGGAGTGAGGACCGCGTGATTGATGAAATCGACAAGCCGGCCCTTCTCATGTAAGTAGGAGAGGAAACCGAATTCGCTCACCGGGTTCCGCATCGTGGCGATGTCTTTGAGGAAGGACACCTGCATCGAGGCGCCCTCGATGAGCATGCCGCGATGCCAGCCGAAATCCGGCTGCTTTTCGAGGAAGAGCGCACCCGCCGATCGGTCTGCCTCGTGCAGTGCTGCGGCCAGTGCGAGATTCGCGGCACCGAACCCTATTCCGGCGACGTCGAGCACGGCGGTGCCCGTCATTTCGCGACCGCCAGGAGCCGCTCTATGGATACGTCGTCGCAGGTTGCCCAGAATTCGCCGGCCACATCCTCGAGGTGTGTCAGGG
Source organism: Streptomyces sp. NPDC026092 (assembly GCF_040638605.1). Classification (NCBI taxonomy): domain Bacteria; kingdom Bacillati; phylum Actinomycetota; class Actinomycetes; order Kitasatosporales; family Streptomycetaceae; genus Streptomyces; species Streptomyces sp. NPDC026092. The sequence continues at coordinate 215,132 of NZ_JBEZYN010000013.1, read as the reverse complement.
AGCGGGCGCTGTAAAGGGTGTCCTGATACCGGGTGATGTCATAGCTGACATGGACCATGTCGGCGATGGCGAGGGGGCGGATCTCGGCGGCACGGAACTGGTCCAGTTCGCCGTAGGACGAGACGATGCTGGCGCCGTAGGCGCGCGGCCCGTCGGCGGCATCGAGGAGTCCGCACTCGATGGTGAACCAGAAGACCTTGGAAATGAACTGCTGCGCCGTTTCGGTCTCCACGCGGCGCACGGCCTCGCCGGCCAGGCGGTAGAGCTGGGCGAATCGGCGGTCTGCCAGGGCGCTGCCGTGGCCGATGACCTCGTGCAGGACGTCCGGCTCTGTCGAGTAGAACGGCGTCGCGCCGTCACGGATGTACTGCGTGGAGTGGAAGTACCCGTCGGCGAGGGAGCCGCAGAAGCGGTGGAAGGGGACCACGCCCGCGGCCGGCTGCAGCCGAAAGCCGGTCAGCTCGTCGAGCCGGTCGGCGACTTGCTGAAGTTGCGGTATTCCCTCGACGCCGACATCGAGCTGTTCGGCCGCGTCGAGGAATTCAGGTGCCGCAAGGGAATGATGCCGTTCCTGCAGTCGCTCGGCGACGAGTCGCCAGACGGCGTGCTCGGCATCGGTGTATTCGATTTCGGGGATGACGTCGCCGCGTACATAGTTCGCCGCGAGAGCCGCGATCTCGTCACGCCGGCGTCGGTAGACAGAATTGTCCGCCGATACGCCAATTAACTGCTCCTGGCTGTCCACAACGTATCCCCGTAACGTCGTTGGTAAGAGTAGACGGCCAGGGAGAGACCCCTGAACCGAACGACGCTTTCAGGAAATTTTCCCCCGACCAACTCGCTTCAAGCTACACCAACGGACGACCCACTCGCAAGGCATTCACCGGCAACCCGCAGGTCAGCCGCCACTTGACGCCTTGGGATGATCCCAAGAACTCCCACTTCGGTCGATGTATTCAAGCCGTTAACCCCGATGGCGAATTTACCCGATTACCCGCACCATGATCAACTATGCGGCATTTGGCCTCGCGGGAAGGGGCCGGCGGCGCCGGCCCGCCGGGACCAGGCCGGCATCCGCGGCCCGGTCCCGAGCGCCGGACGCGCCGTCAGAACGTCACTGCTCGACCTGGGCGCTGAGGATGACCACGGGCTCGACCGGGACGTCCTGGAAGCCGCTGCGGCGGCCGGTGGGGACCGCGGCGATCTTGTCGACCACGTCGAGCCCCTCGACGACCTTGCCGAACACCGCGTAGCCCCAGCCCTGCGGGGACGGCGACGTGTGGTCGAGGAAGTCGTTGTTCGCCGTGTTGATGAAGAACTGCGCCGACGCCGAGTGCGGGTCGGACGTACGGGCCATGGCCACGGTGTAGCGGGCGTTACGCAGCCCGTTGCGCGCCTCGTTCTCGATCGGCGCGTGGGTGGGCTTCTGCGTCATGTCCTCCAGGAAGCCGCCGCCCTGGACCATGAACGTCTGGATGACGCGGTGGAAGACGGTGTTGTCGTAGTGGCCCTCGTTGACATAGGTCAAGAAGTTCTCGACCGTCTTCGGCGCCTTCTCGGCGTCGAGCTTGAGCTTGATTACACCGAAGTTGGTGGTGAGCACGACCTGAGTCATCGTGTCCTTCTTCCGGGAGCTGTCAGAAATTGCGCTTCAGCCTATATGATCTAGGGTCGCCTCCCCCCAGGAGCACGCCCATCGGCCGGAGTGTTCAATTCCGCCCCCGTGCCGTACGCCTCCGTCGGGCACCGCATGGGCGCCGTCCTGGCGTACGAGACGGCCCGGCGCCTCACCGACATCCCAGGACCGGCCCACCTGCTCCTCTCCGGCCGGGCCGCGCCCGGGCCGACCTCCGCCAGAAGGCCGGTGAAGGCTACTTCTCGTTCTTCGCCTTCACCTTCTCGAAGGTGCGCGCGAAAGAGTCGTCGCCGAAACCCTCGGCGACCAGCTCGTCGGCGGTGTTCTTGACCGGCTCCAGCCAGGACGCGTCGACGCCGAGCTCCCTGCTCGCCTGGAGGATGTGGCCGAGCGCGAGCTGGTTGGTGCGGACGTTGGAGATCCCGGTCGCGTAGTCGCCCTCGTCGATCACGCGCGCCTGGTCCTGGCTCGCGATGGCGGCCGAGACCACGTACCGCACCCAGGTGTCGATGTGGGGCTGGAACTCCTGGGCGGAGATGCCCGCCGTCTTGACCAGCGCGTGCGCGTGCCCCCAGCCCTGGCCGGCGGCGTACAGGACGCTGAGCAGGGCCAGGTCGAAGATGAGGGCAACCCCGGGGTCCTCGCTGACGTGCACGGACGCGCCGCCGAGCTCCTTCAGAAGGGCCACGTTGGCGTCGAAGACCTCCTTCTTACCTCCGTAGAAGAACTGCCCCTGCGGCGTGCCGACGAGCGGCGGGATCGCCATGATCGCGCCGTCGAGGTAGGCGATGCCGTGCTCGGCGGCCCAGGCGGCGGTCGACCGGGCGTCGTCGGGCGTGCCGGTCGTGAGGTTGATGAGGGTCTTGCCCGACAGCTGCGTGGCCAGCGGTTCGATCAGTCCGCGCGTGACCTCGTACGTCGACACGCACACGATGACGACCTCACTCGCGGCGACCGCGTCGGCGGCGGAACCGGCGAGCTTCGCGCCCTCGGAGACGAGCGCGTCGGCCTTGTCGGCGGACCGGTTCCACACGGTGGTCGGGTGACCGTTCCGCAGAAGGGTCGCGGCGAGCGCCTGACCCATCAGACCGAGACCGATGACGGATACCGAAGGGTTGTTGCTGGGCATTGAGAAATATCTCCTCGTGGAAATCGAATCCCGGGCTCCTTCACCGAGAGGGTAGGCAGCGTTTCCTTTACCCCTCAAGTACTTACAAATTGGTAAGTGGGGGGCGAGGGAGGGAAATTCGACGTTCAGTCGCAGCAGCCACAGCTGTTCGGCGCGGCCAACGCAACCGGGACGGGGACCGGCACCTGGACCGGCCTACGCACAGACGGGACCGCCCGACCGGCCTCGCGAAGCGCGGCGTGGGCGGGCAGATGCCTGCGGCGTCCGGCCCGGATGCCGTTGCCGATGACGAGGACTTCGGCCAGTTCGTGGCCGGCGACCACGGTGGCGAGGCCCAGGACGCCGGTCGCTGCGAGGGGGACGAGCGCGACGAGTATGCCGCCGGACATCAGCAGGTTCTGGGTGAACACCCGGCGGGCCGCGCGGGTGTGGGCGATCGCGTCGGGCAGCCGGCGCAGGTCCTCGCCCATGAGCGCGATGTCGGCGGCCTCGACGGCGACATCGCTGCCCATGGCGCCCATCGCGATGCCCGCGTCGGCGGTGGCCAGGGCGGGGGCGTCGTTGATGCCGTCCCCGACCATCGCCACCGGGCCGTGGGCGGACCGGAGTTCGGTGACGATACGGGCCTTGTCCTGAGGGAGGAGTTCGGCGCGTACGTCGTCGATACCGGCGGCGGCGCCGATGGCGGCGGCGGTACGGGCGTTGTCGCCGGTGAGCATGACGACCCGGACGCCCTGGCCGCGCAGGACCTTGACGGCTTCGGCGGCCTCGGGGCGTATCTCGTCGCGTACGGCGACGGCGCCGAGCAGGACGCGGTCGTGCTCGACCAGGACGACGGTGGCGCCGGCGTCCTGGAGCCGCAGGACGTCGTCGGCCAGCGGACCGGCGTCGACGAAGCCGGGCTTGCCGAGGCGAGCCTTGCCGCCGTCGACGGTTCCGGTGAGGCCGTTGCCGGGTACCGCTTCGACGTCCTCACCCGGGGCGAGGTCCCGCGTGTCGACCGCGGCGAGGATCGCGGCGGCGAGCGGGTGTTCGCTGCGGGCTTCGAGCGCGGCGGCCACCGCGAGCACCCGTGCGGGGTCCGTGCCGGTGGCGGGTACGACGTCGATGACCTCGGGTTCGTTACGGGTGAGGGTGCCGGTCTTGTCGAGGGCGACGACCTTCACCTTGCCCAGGGCCTCCACCGCGGCACCGCCCTTGATCAGGACGCCCGCCCTGGAGGCTGTACCTATGGCGGCGACGACCGCGACGGGCACGGACAGCGCGAAGGCGCACGGGGCGGCGGCGACGAGGACGACGAGCGAGCGTTCCATCCAGACGGCCGGGTCACCGAAGAGACTGCCCAGGGCCACGATCAGGGCGGCGAGCACAAGGACACCGGGGACGAGCGGCTTGGCGAACTTCTGCGCGAGGCGCTGGCTGGCGCCCTTGCGTTCCTGGGCCTCGTGGACGATGTGGACGAGGCGGGCGAGGGAGTTGTCCCGCGCGGTCGCGGTGACGGTGATCTCCAGGGCGCCCGAGCCGTTGACGCAGCCGGCGAACACATCGGCGCCTGGGCCGGCTTCGACGGGCACGGACTCACCGGTGACCACGGACGTGTCGAGCGCGCTGCGGCCGGAGGCGACGACGCCGTCGGTGGCGATCCGCTCACCGGGCCTGACCAGGAGGACGTCGCCGACCCTGAGGTCGGCGGCCGCCACCTCGGTCTCCGTACCCCCGCGCCGGACGGTGGCGGTGGGCGGAACCAGATCGAGCAGGGCGCGCAGCCCGTGCTGGGTACGGGCGACGGCGTACCCCTCCAGGCCCTCGGCGATGGAGAAGAGGAAGGCCAGGGTGGCGGCCTCGCCGTACTCACCGAGCGCGACGGCGCCGACGGCGGCGACGGTCATCAGCAGCCCGACACCGAGCCGTCCCTTGAGCAGGCCGCGCAGGGTACCGGGGACGAAGGTCGCCGCACCGACGAGCAGCGCCGCCCAGGTGGCGCCGGTGTCGTAGGGCCCGACCAGGAAGAGCGAGACGAGGAGCAGGACTCCGGAGGCGGCGGCCGCCTGGAGCTCACGCACCTGCCATATCGCGGCGGGCGCCGAGGTGGAAGCCGGGGCCGGTCCCGGACTGGGGGCATCGGCCGCGCAGCAGGCGTCACCCCCGAAGCTCCCCCTCCTCGTCGCAGTCGTCCCCCTCGGAGTCGACGAGCAGGACCAGGGAGGCCAGTTCGGCCAGGGCGTGGGCGAGCTTGGGGTCGGCCAGTTCGTAACGGACCCGCCGGCCGACGGGGACGGTGCGCACGAGACCGCAGCCGCGCAGACAGGACAGATGGTTCGACACGTTCCCCCGGGTCATGCCCAGGGCTTCGGCGAGATCCGAGGGATAGGCGGGCGCGTCCAGCAGGGCGAGCAGCAGCCGGCGCCGGTTCTCGTCGGCGAGTGCGGTACCGACACGGGCGAGCGCGGCGGCGTCGACGGCGACGGCCACGGGGCCGCAGGTGTGAGTCACGTCCATGAGAGGACAATACAGCCAATCCTGAATCAAGCCCAGCCTGAATCGACGGAACACCTGCGACGATGAGGCCGAGAGAGCGGCCGACCGCCCACCGGGGCTGCGGCGACGAGAAGGAGCAGGGCTACGTGGAGCACCGGGAGTCCAAGGGCCTGGTCGAGCGGATGGACGACCACCAGGTCGCCATCTACCTGGCGGCGATGGGCGTAGGCGGTCTCCTGGGCCGGCTGGCCCCGGCAGCCGGTCCCGGCCTGGAACACTCGATCAACCCCATCCTCGGGGCGCTCCTCTTCGTGACGTTCCTCCAGGTGCCGGCGGCCGAGCTGTTCCGCTCGCTGCGCGACGGGCGCTTCCTGGCCGCGGTACTGGTCGTGAACTTCGTCGTCGTCCCGCTCGTGGTCGCGGCGATGTTCGCGTTCCTCCCGTCCGACCAGGCGGTCCGCCTCGGCGTCCTGCTCGTGCTGCTGTGCCCGTGCGTCGACTACGTGATCGTCTTCTCGGGCCTGGCGGGCGGATCCAGCCGCCGCCTCCTGGCCGCCACTCCCCTGCTCCTGGTGGCGCAGATGGCGCTGCTCCCCGGCTTCCTCTACCTCTTCATGGGCCCCGGCCTCGCCGACATCGTCGAACCGGCCCCGTTCCTGGAAGCGTTCGTCTTCCTGATCGTCATCCCACTGACCCTGGCCTGGGCCCTCCAAACATGGGCAGCAAGCCGCGACACGGGCCAAAAGGTATCCGCCGCAGCAACCACAACCATGGTCCCCCTGATGGCAGCGACCCTCCTCACGGTGGTCGCCTCACAGGTCCCCGAACTCGGCGACAGCCTCCCGGACGTCGCCGCCGTGATCCCCTTCTACGCGGCGTTCCTGGTGGTCATGGCCTTCGCCGGCAAGGCCGTGGCCCACCTCTTCCACCTCGACACGGGCGCCGCCCGCGCGATCGTCTTCACCGGCGCGACCCGCAACTCCCTGGTGGTCCTCCCCCTGGCCCTGGCCCTCCCGGACACCCTCGCCGTAGCGGCCGTGGTCGTAGTCACCCAAACCCTCGTAGAGGTCCTGGGCATGGTCACGTACGTCCGCCTGATCCCCCGCTTGGTCCCGGCACGGCGAGGCTGACCGTTTCAGTCACGGGCCCCCTGCCCGGCCGGGCGCGCGTGAGGGTGGGTCGGTCAGGACGGGGAACACGAAAAGGGTGAAGCCCCGGCCGTTACGGCCGGGGCTTCACCCCTCTCTGCGTGGCGGGAACGCCAGGCGTCAGATCTCTTCCTGCCTCAGGTCCCAAGGCAGGCGATCACCAGCGGCGGTCTGCACCGCACGGAGCCTGTCCAGGTCCTCCTCGATCAGCATGAGCGCCTCGAACGCGTAGGCCGCACCTGCGAGCGACTCGCCCTGCATCACCTCCGCGTAGAGGACCCAGAGACCCTCGCGCGCCGCGGCGACGCAGTCGATCGCCTCGGGGTCACCGGAATCGACAGCCGGTCCGAGGATGCGCAGCAACGATCCAAGCGTCTCGCGCCTCGCGGGTTCGGACAGCGGACCCAACAGGGCGGCGATGGTCACCGAGACGAAGGCGGACGACGCCGGCACGAGGCTCTCGCCAGGTGTCATCACATGGTCCTGCAGTGCGGGGAGGAACGCTTCGCCACTGTCGTGGTCCTCGCCGAGGCCGATCAGGTCCCTGATCATGCCCGGGAGGTGCGCAGCATTCTCACCGCAACCACATTCCATTCGCTCCCAATCGAGCTTCTGGATTTCGATCTCGACGAGACTCATTGCCACTTACCTATCTCCCCATGGACCGCCGGGTTCGCCCTGAATCCCGGGCACGAAATTGTCGCGGCTGGGATAATCCGCCTGACATCTTACGCACACCTTCTTCAGCACAGCCGTCCACTTGCGTTGATTGTCTCGGGCCATCTGATACGCGTTGGTGAAGATGACCTCGTCGAGGTTTCCTCCCAAGGCGATCAGCGCATTGCCTTCGGCGCAGTATCCGCCGCCGGAGGAGGCGAGCACGGTGTCGCCGGTGCGGGTGTTGATGGCACCGACAAACGTACGGGTCCTCGTTGCCGCACTGGAGGCCAACGTCGCGTAGGTCGGGACGCGCTCCGCGACTTCCGCGAGACGCTGCTCCAGGTCCCAGTTCGCCGGCGCGCGGTCGATGTCGACGTTCGGCGCCCGGCCATTGGAGTCACCGCGCGAGCTGGGCACCTTGCCGGAGCCGCCACCACCGCTGGATCCGCCACTGGCCCGGGAGGATCCGCCGGCGCTTCCACCGGAGCCACCGGACTTGCCGCCGCCTGCCGAACTCTTGCCGCCTCCGGAGCTCTTGCCGCCGCCACCGGAGTGGGAGGAGGACTTGGGCGCGGACTTGGCCTGGGCCTGCTTGTGGGTGGGGTTACCCGTCTTCCGCTTCGCGGCGGCCGCCGCGTCGGCCCGTCTCTTGGCTGCTTCGGCAGCCTTCTTCTTGGCTCTCTGCGCGGCCTCCTTCTTGGCCTTCTCGATGGCCGCCTTCTTGGCCTTCAACGCGGCCGCCTCGGCGGCCTTGGCCGCCTTCAGGACCGCCTCCGCGGCCCGCTTGGCCGCCTTGAAGGCCTGAATGGCGTCGATGGTGCGGTTGATCGCCTTCAGGACCGACGGGATCTTGCCCAGCTTCGTCCATGGAATGGCGTCCAGGATGATGCTGCCGCACGACCACATGTCACCGCCGAAGCAGGCCATGGCGTCGTTGATGCCGATGAAGTCCTTCAGCGTCTCCCAGGCGATCGAGAGGATCACCGAGGTGAGGGACTTGCCCATGGTCGCCTGCGCCTGGGCGACCTGCGCCGCCGACAGACCCGCGCCGGCGAGGGCCGCGGCCTTCTCCGAGGCGGTCAGGCTGATGGCGAGACCGGTCGGGTCGGAGTACGTGACGGGGTTGTTCTGCGCGTACGCGTACCCATTGGCCTGCAGTGGGTCATTGATGTCGAGCACCGGGTCGACGGACAGGAAGCGTCCGACCACCGGGTCGTACAGTCGGGCACCCAACGGCTGGAAGCCGGAGGCGTCGTCCCGGGTCGCACCCAGGAATCCCTTGTGGTTCTGGAGGTTGGCACCGGCGGTGCCCCGCTCGTTGCCGAAGGGGTCCTGCTTGCGGATGCGCACCGACTGGCCGCCGTTGAGGGCGACCTCCGCGTACGCGCTGCCCTGGTGGTCCGAGGTCTGGGCGACCAGGATCTCGCTGCCGGTGCCGTAGGAGTAGCGCATGATCGCGCCGCCCGGAACCGAGTAGGTCCGCTGGGTGTTGACGAGGACACCGCCCTGCTGGACGGTCACCTCGGCCTCGCCCAGGTGGAGGGTCGCCTGCTTGCCCTTGATGGTGAGCAGACGGGAGCCGTCGGGGCCGTAGATGTGACGGGTGTCGTTCTGCGGCAGCCACTGCTGGGCGGCCTGGGCCGCGTCACAGGTGACGAGCACGATCGGCGTCGCGTTCACGTTCGCCGCGCCCTGCACCGCGACGCACAGGTTGCCGGAGGCGGGGTGGATCAGCTGGCCGGCGGCGTTGCGCTTCAGCTCCTGTGCGGCCGAACCGTTGCACTTCTGGATCTGGAGCGCGGAGCCGGCCGTGTTGGCCGCGGGCTGGAGGCACCAGGTGCCGTAGACCGAGAGCGTGCCCTTGTCGGGGTCGGTCTGCGGCACGGTCGCCGTGCCCGGGGTGGGTGTGAACTTGAAGTTCTGCGCCACCGAGGTGTTGCAGGCGTACAGCTGGATCGGCTGGCCGGCCACGGCTGCGCCCGACTTGAGGTCCAGGCACTTCTGGCCGAGACCCACGTACGGGGTCTTGCCGCCGGTGCCCGCACCGGTGATCCGGTCGACCTGGCCGTCGTAGGTCCAGGTCAGATCCTGCTTGTCACCGTTCTCGACCGTGGTGATCGTCTTGGTCTCGCCGGTGAGTTCGTAGAGCCGGGTGGCCTCGGCGGTCACCTCGTCCCCGGCAGGGGTCTTGTACTTCTTCGACACCTTGGTCAGCGTGTGCGGCTGATCCTTGGCGGCGTTCTTGCCGTACGCGTACGTGGTGACCGCGTTTTTGGTGGTGTCGCCGGTGAGGTCGTTCTCGGTCAGCTTGGTGCGGTTGCCGAGCAGGTCGTACTCGTACTCCTGCCAGTAACCGGAGGTGTCCGCGCCCGCGGCGACCCGGAGGGTGCCGTCCGCGTTCTTGTTGAGCGAGCCGTCCGGGTTCCTCGGGTTGACGCAGCTCGTCCGGTCCTTGGAGGTCCAGGCCGACTTCAGCTGGCCCATCGGGTCGTAGACGAAGCACTGGCGCTCCGCGATCCCCGTGGACTTCTCCTCGATCGAGGTGACGTTGCCGGCCGGGTCGTAGCTGTACGCCCGGTTGGACACGAGGTTGCCGGTGACGACGCTCTTGTCCGCGGTGGTGTCGTTGGGTCCACCCCTCTCGCGGTAGACCGACTGCTCGGTGAGCTCACCACTGGACTCGTCGAACGCGTTCTGCGTCCACACACGGTACGGCTGGGCACCGAGCGTGGAGCGGAGCACCTGGCCGTACGCGTCGTAGGTGGTCTCGGAGCCGTACCAGTCCTTGCCGGAGATGGAGAGCGGCTTGCCGTCCTCGTTGTAGCGGACGACCAGCTTCTCCTGGCCGAGGTTGCCCACCTCGGGAACGGTGGACTCGTCCACCATGCCGCGGTCGTTGTACGTGTACTCGTACCTGTAGTCCTTCTTCAGACCCCAGGTGTCGACGATGGACTGCGGCAGGGTCAGCGTCGTCGCGGTCGGCTGGTACTCCTTCGTGTAACCGTTGACCGCCTGCGTGTACGCGTCGCCATCCGTGTAGCGGGTGGCGGTGGCGGGCATGCCCTTGCCGCCCGCGACCGTGTCGTACGTGAACGCGGCCAGCAGCTTGCCGGTGGCGTTGTTCTCCCGGAGTTCCTTCGGTCGCGACAGCTCGTCGTAGCCGTTCCAGATCGTGTTGCCACGGGCGTTGGTGGTCGTCTCGACCCGGCCGAAGGTGTCGAAGGTGGTGCGAGTCGTGCCCGAGTCGGGGTCGGTCGCCGTCTCCACCTGAGCGTTGTGGTTGTACGTCCAGGACCACGGGTGGGTCGGGTCCGCCGAGGCGGTCGCCTTCTTCACCTGGCCGCGCGCGTCGTACTCGTAGCTCGTCGACGTGTAGCGCTCGGTGCCCGTCGGCGTGACGTGCTCGGGCGCCGCCGGGTTGAACGTGTCCGCACGCATGGTGCGGCCGGTGGCGTCGGTCCAGACGCGGTAGGACGACTCGCCCTGCGGCTGGATGACCTTCGACCAGTCCTCGCCGTACTCGTAGCGGACGGCCCGGTCCTCGTACGCCTTGGAGAAGGACTCCTTGGTGTTCGGGTCGATCCACTTGAGGTACGGCGTCTCCTGCAGCACGCGGCCGAGACCGTCGTAGGTGTAGCGCGTGATGTTGGGGACGGCCGTGTCGGACAGCGGGCTGAACAGCTCGCCCGGTGTCGCGTCCTGGGTCAGGTAGGCGTTGTTGGTCTGGTAGACCTCACCGGAGTTGTCGTACAGCGTGTCGGTGATCAGCCAGCCGGATTCGTTGTCGGCCTCCTCCTGCGTCTGCCGCTCGCGACCGAGGCCGTCGTAGAGGGTGACGGAGGTCTCGATCCGGTCCTCGTAGCCACGCGAGTAGGAGGTGACGAACGGAGGCTTGCGGATCTTGAGCTTGGGATCGGTCGGGTCGGTCGTCTCCTCGGGGATCGAGTAGACCGCCCGGAAGTCCGCGACGCCACTGCCGGGGGTGCGGCCCGGGGCCCACGCCTCGGCGAGGCGACCCAGCGGGTCGTAGACGGCCTCGCTCACGTGCCCGTTGGCGTCGGTCGTCTTCACCGTGACCGAGCGGCCCGGCTCCAGCTCCTGGATCTGGCTGTGTCCGGCAACGTTGGTCGTGGTGACCTTGAAGACCTGTCCAGTGGCCGGCCCGATGGGCTCGTACTTGATGGTCGAGGACTTCGGGGTCGGCTGGGTCAGCTGGTCCGCAGGAGTCTGCTTGACCACCCGGCCGACGGCGTCGAACGCCTTGGTGCCGGTGCTCTGGAAGCCCGTGCCGGCGCCGTTGAGGGTCCACGCCTCGGTGGCCAGGCCACGGGTCGAGCCGCCGAGCGCCGTCCCGTACGTGGTGCCGTCGTAGGCCGTGCGGTTGGCGCCGGTCAGCGAGCCGAGGTCGGCCCAGTCGGCGTTCGCACAGACCGTCGGCGAGACCATGACCTGCTTGGACAGACCGATGAGGTTCTTGGCGGTCTGGTGCAGGTACTCCAGCTTGGTGCAGGACTCGTCACCGGTCTTCCCGGTGTCGCCCTGCGACTCCACGAGCGTCGGAAGCCCGTACGTCGACTCGTACGTCGTCGTCGTCTTCACCGTGCGCAGCGTGCGCGGGTCGTCCGTGTTCGTGCCCGACGAGCGGGTGTACGCGATCTCGTCCGGCTCCGTAACCCGCCACGCCCGCAGCGGCGTCAGGCCGTCGTCGCGGTTGCGCTTGGCGAGTTCGGTGGCCGCGGGCTTGGTGGTGCTGCGGCTCAGCCACTCGGCGTCGGTCTTGGTGGAGTCGAGGTAGGTGAGCTCCTCCGCGATCCGGCCGGCGAACGGCTCCTCGTCCTTGGCGATCTCGACACCGGCGATGTCCTTGACGGACACGGTGTCACCAAGGCCGCGGAAGAACCGGGTGACGGCCTTGGAGCGCTGGCCGGGGGCGTCCGGGGTGTTCTCGACGACCGGGCCCGTGAGGGTCGTGGTCTGCTCGACGCCGGCGAACTGCGAGTAGGTGCGCGTGGACTTCTTGGTGAACTCGGCCTCGGCGAGCTTCCAGGCCGGCGCCTTGTACTGGTACTCGGTCCTGGTGGGGAAGCTGCCGTCGATGTTCGGCAGCTCCTCGACGGTGTCCACGACGTACTTGTGGAACCAGTCGATGTCCTCGAACTCGGAGTCCGGGTTCCAGAACACGGGGTAGCAGAGCCGGTTGTTCGCCTTCAGCGTCGGCTGCACCCGGGCGATGGCCTGCGCGCGGGTCTCCCCGGACTGCTCGACGATCCGGGGCAGGTCGCCGGTCGCGCAGCCGTCGGCGGCCGGCTTGTACGAGACGATGGTCTCGCCGCCGTACTCGTTGACGACGCGTCCGACGCGCAGCCGGGAGAAGCCGGGCCGGTGCGGGTTGTACTTCACGACCCGGTTCGGCATGTCCTCGGCGTTGGGCTCGAACTTCACCGTGTTGAGCTTCACGCTCGCGTCGGTGGTGCCCTTGCGGGCGTAGCCGGTGCGCTGGATGGACTCCAGCCACAGGGCGGTGTTCGGGCCGGTCTTCAGCGGGTCGGCGTTGTCCGGGTCACCGTTCGCGGCGAAGCTCTGCACGAGCTTGTACTCGTCGACGACCTGGCGGGCGGTGGTGTCGGTGCGCCGCTGGGCCGAGGTCGTGATCTTGTCGAGGCGCTTGCGGGTCCAGAAGCTCGGGCCCGCGTTCCAGCACTTCTTGTCGGCCACGCAGCGCAGGTCGGCCGGGGTGTCGAACCAGGGCCGGTAGTTGCGCGGGTCCGGGGACGCGAAGTTGGTGTCGGAGCAGGTGACGCCGTCGACGGTGTAGCAGCGCTCCTCGACCTTGAAGCCGATGCGGGCGGGGGCGTTCTCCGTGAAGATCTTGTCGCTGCGCTGGCCGTAGTCGATGTGGTCGAGCCAGCCGTCGCGGTCGTACGGAACCGGGTCCTTGAAGTTGAAGTTCCGGGCGTAGTAGTTCGGCTCCGCCTTCTGCCACCACAGGGACATGGCGTTGCCGTGGACGTCCTCGACGTAGTCGAGGCTCCAGCGCCAGGCCTGGGTGCAGAAGGAGGTGGTCCAGTCCGTGGTGGTCGGACCCTTGTAGCAGTCCTCGCCGGAGTGGTTGCCGTACACCGGGACGGTCAGGACCGAGTTGGTGTACGGGTCGTCGTCGCCCTTGTCGGCGGTGCCCTTGTCGGACCAGCCGGGCAGCTTGTTCATGCCGAAGTGGTACTTGATGCCGTCCTTGGTGGTGACGACCCAGTACTCGTTGAACCGGGCGCCGTTGGCCCGGTCGGTGTTGGTGATCCGCTCGACCTTGGAGCCGTCGCCGTTGGCGGTGAACCACTTGCTCTGGGTCTCGTCCCACACGAGCTCGGTGGTCGTGCCGCCGAGCGAGAGGGTGGCGTTGTCCGAGCCCCAGCACAGGTCCGCGGTGCGGTGCGTGGAGTTGTTGGACCCGGGCTTCTTGGAGTCCTGGCGGCAGTTGGCGTACGAACGCGTGATGGAGCCCGCGTTGTAGTCCCAGCCGTCTCCGATCCAGGAGGCCTGGTTGTTGGAGGACGAGGTGCGGCCGTCGACGGACTGCGAGGAGTACGACAGGCCGACCTTCGGCATCAGACCGCCGGCGGTCTCCGGGACCTGCACCTGGTAGCCGTAGGTGAAGGCGCCCGAGGAGGAGCCGGACGACCAGGAACCGGAGGACAGCAGCGGCGAGGCCGTGAAGTCACCGGACGCCGAAGCGCCGGTGTCGAGCATGCCGAGCGAGGAGCCGGCCGGCGCGTTGGCGGCCGGCTGGACACCGTCCTGGTAGGAGGCGTAGGAGGTCTTCGTCGCCTTGGCGGGGACGAAGCCCTCGCCGACGAGGGTGGAGACGGGGACGGTACCCGTCACGATCTTGCGGGTCTTGGCGTTCTTGGCAGCCGTGGACCGGGTCGGCGCGTCCTTGGCCGCCACGGTCTCCACCGTGCTGGGGAGCCGCTGGAAGTCCTTCTTGCCGTTCCTGACGTCCTGACCCCCGTCGGAGCCGGACAACGCCTGCGTACCGCCGCCGTCGGCGCAGTCGCCGGTGGTCGGGGAGGAGTAGACGCAATCGGGCAGCACCATCAGACCGAAGCGGTCGGCGGCCTGCGGTCCGTAGAGGTCGGCGAAGCCCGTGGTGTCGACGCTGACGGCCACCTCGGCGGTCGGGTCGACGGTGGCCGGCGGGGTGAGCTTCATGATGACGCCGGAGACGCCCGCGGTCTGCGAGGTCTCCTGCGGGGCCACGCCCACGGTCCACTCACCGGCGAGATCGGCGGCCGTTCCGCCCTCGGGAACGCCGATGGCGACCGGCAGCACGGTCGAGCCGGCCTGGACCGCCTTCATGGTGCCGGGCGCGTCGGTCGCCGCGATCGGGGCGTTGCCGGTTCCGGACGCCCAGGCCGCGGTGGCGGTCGGGGTGTACGGGTCGACCGGGTTCTCCGGCGCCAGGGTCAGGGCCTTGTCGGCGGCATCGTCGCCCGCGACATCGGTGGCCTCCGGAAGGTCCGGCAGCTCGACCTTGGCGACCTCCTCCTCGCGGTTCATCCCGGGGCCGGGCACGGCCAGCGCCTGGCCGCCCAGGCTGGTCACCGTCAGCACCGACGACAACAAGAGAACGATCGCCGTGCGGCTTCGCCGCCGACGCCTTCGTTGTGACTCTGTCAAAGCTGGGCGTCCCCGCCCCAGCCGTGACAGCGGACCTGAAGCACGCATACGCGCCGACTCCCACCCTGGCAATTCAGACAACGGACGAGGTGCGAAAACACCAAAGAGCACACGCCGGGCTCAGGTGGCTCAGGCGCGTGCGTGCGCACTCTCTGTCATGTCCGCCGCAGAGTTCAAGATCCGTCGGAAGCCGGGAGTTCGGTGAAAAGTGATCTACGTCACGGGTTAAAACGGATCAGACCCTTCAGCTGATGGCGCATCAGGCATACCTGCTACTTCAGCAGATGACAGTCAATAGGGTCCGGTAAAAGCCCTCAATCGGAGCAAGTTGACACCTCGCCCTATCGGTTTCCGAATTCGCATAACGGATTCACAACTTCGTCACACATGGACGGGAACCTTCGCATGTGTGATCGTGTGCGCGCCTTCTGCCCCGCGGCCTGCCGTACGGGGCTGTCTGTGCTGTCCTCAATCCGCTTGGTCCCCACGGGAGTAGACCGCCGTGACCGCGCCGCCCCGATATCTCATGCCGTTCGTGCGCACGCGCACGCGGTTGTCCCTGACCATCGGCCTCGTTCTGGCCGCCCTGACCGCCACCCTGCTGCCCTGGTGGCAGCCCGACGGCTCGTCTCCGAGCACCGCCGGCGGCCGCGCCACCGACGCCAAGCCCGCCTCGACCGGGCCGCGCGACGAGGCCACCGCCATGACCCAGGCCATGCGCACCCGTAAGCAGGTGCTCGTCGACACGGCCACCACCGCCACCTCGCTGACCTGGGCGCTGCCCGACGGGCAGTTCAAGACCCGGACCACGGCCGCACCCACCCGCGCGAAGAACGCCAAGGGCGAGTGGGCCGCGATCGACAACACCCTGAAGCGAACCGCCAAGGCTCCCCGGGGCCTCGGCATCGCACCCGTGAACCCGGCCGCCCCGGTCCGCTTCGCGAGCGGCAACGCCCCGAAGGACCGCGCCGACCGCTCGTTCGCCCGCGCCGAGACGCCGGGCGACACGGTGCTGGCCGAACTCGACCTCGGCGGCGGTCACACCATCGCGTACACCTGGCCGGGCGCCCTGCCCGAGCCGGTGCTCGACGGCCCCCGCGCCCTCTACTCCGAGGTGCTGCCGGGCGTCGACCTGCTGGTCGTGGCCCGTGAGGAGGGCGGTCTGGCCCAGGTCCTGATCGTCAAGACCCCCGAGGCGGCCCGTCAGAAGGCCCTGGCCACCGTCACGTACGGGCTGCGCTCGGACACCGCCGTCTTCCGGCAGGACCGCAAGGCCAGCCGGGTCCAGGTCCTGGACAAGGCCGGCAAGGAGATCGCCTCGATCCCCACGCCGTTCGCCTGGGACTCCAGCGGCCGTGACCCCGAACTGCCCGAGGGCACCCCGACCCGCACGGCCACGGACAGCCCGGCCCAGGTCCTGAAGCTGTCCGGCCTCAGCGGCATCGAGCCCGGCGCGAAGTCCGCGCCCCTGCCGATCGCCCTGGACGGCGAGAACACCGGCGCCGCCCGCCTGGGGCTCGGCCTCGCCGCCACCGGACTGGCCGACCGCGAGGGCGTCCGCTACCCGCTGTTCGTCGACCCGCCGCTGAACCCCGGCTGGGACGCCTGGACCGTGGCCTACAAGCCGTACCCGACGACGAGCTTCTTCAACGGCACGAACTTCAACTCCGGCACCTCCGAGGCCCGCGTCGGCAGCGAGAACGAGACCAACGGCACCGCCCGCTCGTTCTGGCGCATGGACTGGGACAAGAACATCAAGGGCGCCGTGATCAGCACGGCCACCTTCAAGGTGCTCAACGTCCACTCCTGGTCCTGCACGAACCGCGAGTTCCAGATCTGGCGCACCGGTCCGATCTCGTCCGGTACGACGTGGAGCGCGCAGCCGAGCTGGTCCGACGAACTCCAGCGCAAGTCCTTCGCGCACGGCTGGCCGGGGTCGGGCTCGACCTGCCCGGACGACTACGAGGACTTCAACGTCAAGGACGCGGCCCAGTACGCCACCACCAACGGCCACTCCACCGTGACCCTGGGCATGCGGGCCACGAGCGAGGGCGACACGCAGACCTGGCGCAAGTTCAAGGCCACCTCCGCGGTCATCGAGGCCACCTACAACCGCAACCCGTCCGAGCCCACCAGCGGGACCTCGACCCCGGGCGGTCCCTGCACTCCGGGTCCCGGCGCGGGCGTGACGATCGGCAAGACCGGCATCACCCTGAAGGTGACCGCCAAGGACCCCGACAACAACATGAAGCGGGTCCGGTTCCGGTTCTGGAAGACGGGCGAGACGGTCCCGACCGGCACCTACTACACGATCGCCCCGAGCGGCGGCACCGCCATGCTGACCATCAAGGTCACCGATCCGCCGCTGAAGGACATCACCGCCACCACCACCTTCTCGTGGGACGCCATGGGCGAGGACCTGGTGGGTGCCACCTCGTCGAACTACCCGCCGGGGACCGAGCCCTGCCGGATCACGGTCGACCCGAGCGGACCGTCCCAGCCCATCGTCGACAGTGCCGTGTGGCTGCCGGTCACCCCTGACGGTGCCACCTGGGCGACGGTGAGCTTCGGCCAGACCGGTCCGATCACCTTCGAGTCCCCCGGCGCCGTGAGGTTCACGTACGCCTGGGGCGGCGTCGCCCCGGTCCCCGTCAACGCCGACGCCAACGGCGTCGCCCTGGTCCCGGACCTGAAGCCGCTGACCGCAGGGCCCAACACCCTCCAGGTGTACGCCTACGACAACCTCGGCAACCCGAGCAAGCGGACGGACTACACCACCTACGTCCCGCCGAAGAACAACGCCGACGCCCCCGGTGACACGGGCGGCGACGGCACTCCCGACCTGCTGGTCATCGACGCCGCCGGCGCGCTGAAGACGTACCCGGGCACGCCCGTCGCCGGTACGGACCAGCCGGGCGGCGAGCTGTACGCCGCGCTGACGTCCTCGTACCTCCGGAACAAGGACGGCACGACGACGCTCAACCCGCCGGGCCACTGGTACGACTCCGCCTCGGCGCTCGGCAACAAGGCCGCGCTGATCGGCCACTACCAGGACGTCTATCCCGGCGACGGCACGACGGACCTGTTCGCCCGCACCCCGGACGGCGGCTTCTGGCTCTACCCGGGTGACGGCTACGGCTCCTTCGACGTCAAGCAGCGGATGAAGGTGCGGCTCCCGTCGAACGCGCCGGCGCCGTCCACCTGGATCCAGATGAAGGTCCTCGGCGACATCACGGGCGACAAGCTGTCGGACGTGGTGCTGCGCGACGCGGCGGGGTTCTGGGTGCTCTCCGGCTACACCGGTGGTGCCTTCAAGACCGCGACGCAGATGAACCCGGACGCCTGGGCGCGCCGTGACATCGTCAACCTGGCCGACATGAACAAGGACGGCGTGGCCGACCTGCTCTGGCGGAACCTGGACAACGGCAACATGTACCTGCGCCGCGGCAAGCCCGCCGCGGCCGGCGGTGTCGACCTCAACTCCCTGATGCTGGCGAACAACGCCGTCGCAGGGGACGAGCCCTTCGGCACCAGCTGGACCGAGGCCAACGTCGACACGGCGATCGGCATCCCGGACATCAACGGCGACGGGATCCCGGACATCTGGGCCCGGTTCAAGTCCGACGGGCACGTGTCGATCTACCACCCGTCGACCACCAACACCAACGCCCCGGTGAAGACGGTCATCTCCTCGGGCTGGGGCGACAAACTCGCCTTCGGCTGAGCCCGACCCGACAACAGGGTGAGCCCCGGCGCCACACGGCACCGGGGCTCACCCCTTTCTCAGGTCCTGTACGGCGGCTCCTGTACGGCGACGGGGCCCGGAGGAACCTCAGGTCAGGCGTCCTTCTTCACCGGGTCCAGAATCGCCACGCACTCCACGTGGTGCGTCGTCACAAAACACGTAGAGCCCAAAACAGGTTAAGGAAAACCACAGGTCATCGGCGTGCGAGACGCGAATCGGCCTCAAGATCAACATGCATGGCGTGCACTACGGGCGCTACGTGCGGCCTTTGACGCACGCCTGGAGGGCGTCCAGCGCTCCGCGCCACTGAGAATCGCGCGCCCGATGAGCATCGGCTCCGGTACGTGTACGACGACCGCAGCGCGGACCGCGGGGACTTCTGTGCCGCCCAGCAACGCGAGCGAGCCGCGCAAGCGGCTCGAGCTCTGGGTGCGCAGACGCTTCGCAGCTCGCGGATCTCCTCACAGTGACGGCGATTCCGGAAACGATTGGAGCTCGGTCCGCGTGGTGGAGGTTGGGCCGAGGCGGACAGAATGAAATGCAGTGGCCGAACCGCGCGGAACGGACAACACGGCCACGGGCAGCCCGCCCGACCTGATGCTCGACCTCAGGCGCTGGCTGCGTGGTCCTTCGAACGCCACCAGCGGGCCTGGGGCGTTCAGCTCTTCCGCCCTGAACGGCACGCGGTCGCCGACAGAACTGGTCCTGTCGCTCCGGGACGACCACGTGCCTCGCATCCTCCCTAAGGTCACACCTTCCATGTGCATCAGAACGCGGTCCGCCCATGCCTCAAGAGTGAACTGCGTTCAGAAGGAGGAATGATGAAGAGAGCGACGGGCCGGGCCAGGATGAGGACGGTGGTCGGCACCGCCCTGGCCACCCTGGGAGCGATCCTGGTGGGCTTGCTCGGGCCGGTCGGGGCCGCGCACGCGGACACCGCCCCCTTCCAGGCGCGCCGTGTGTACGTGAACCTGTGGGGGCCTCCGGGCATTGGACTGCGGGACAGCTACTCGTACTTCCTGCAGAGCGTCCGGGACGCCGCCGGCCATGCGGGGCCCGCGGAGGTGATGCAGACCCAGCACGAGGGGGTCGGCCTGGTCTGGGTGACCCTGACCGCGCGCAACGAGCACAACCAGGAGCGGCGGATCCACCTATGGATGAACCCGGCCAACATGTACGTCCTCGGCTTCACCACGCACGACGGTCGGACCTACGAGTTCAACGACACCGGCCGGGTCGGCAGCAACGACACCACCCTGCGCTGGCGCATGCGCAACACCCACGGACAGGAGATCCAGGCCGCCGGCATCTCGCGCGATCCGATCCAGCTGAACTTCGGCGGCGGCTACGGGTCTCTGGAGAACGCGGCCCAGCGCGGCCGGGACCGGATGCAGGTGGGCTACTTCGACGTCCAGGCGTCCATTCTGCAGCTGGCGACGATCGCCAACCCGTCGGGTGTGGGCCGCTTGGAAAGCGCCCGGTCCCTGATGCTGATGATCCACTTCGTGTCGGAGGCGGCCAGGTTCCACGACATCGAGGGCTCCTTCCGCACGGCGATGGCCACCTACGAGCAGCGCCCCCTGCCGGGCTGGCAGGTGGCCTTGGAGAACGCCTGGGGTGCGCTCTCCGCCTATTGGCGGCGCCTGCTCGACCCGCGGGTGGATGACAATCCACCGTTCCTGCCGGGGGTGAGCAACTACTACGGGTTCGACAACGTGCGCCGGTACCTGTCGATCGCCAACAGCGGCACCTGATCGCGGTCGGTCCCGGCCCGCCGGAGGGGCCGGGACCGAAGGGAGGGGTCACTCGGGCAGGGCGGTCCTGAGGTGTCTGCGGGAGGTAACGCCGAGCTTCCTGAAGACCTTGGCGAGGTGGTACTCGACAGTGCTCGCGCTGAGGAACAGGTGGGTGGCGATCTCCTGGTTGGTGGCCCCGTCCACAGCCATCCGCGCAATCCGCGTCTCCTGGGGCGTGAGGCCTGCGGGTGCGGGGGCGTCGCGCCGCCGGGGATGCTCACCCGTGGCCCGCAGCTCCAGCCGCGCCCGTTCGGCGAACGCGGCCGCCCCCATCCGGGCGAAGGCCTGGTGGGCTGCGCGCAGCTGCACGCGGGCATCGCCACGGCGCCTGCGCCTCCTGAGCCACTCCCCGTGGAGGAGGCGGGTGTGGGCCTTCTCCGTGCCGAGCGGAGTCGGGTCGAGGTGGGCGACCGCGTCGCGGAAGAGGGCGTCCGCCTCGGCGCCGACGGCCATGAGGGCGCGGCTGCGTGCGAGCAGCCCCAGCGCCCAAGGTGTACCGCAGGCCTTGGCCCGCTCCGTGAGCCGGTCCAGGGCTCGTTCGGCCGTGCCGGTGTCGTGGTTGCGAAGAGCTGCCTCGACGAGTCCGGGAAGGACAAGGCCGCCGCCGTGCGCCGGCGGGTCGTCGAGGGCCGGGACGGCAGCCGCTTGGGCCTCGGCGTAGCGGCCCTGGCCCAGCCTGAGCACCACGTGGGCGGCCCGTACCAGTTGCACCGGGACGCCGCCTGGCCGTTCGGGGTAGAGCTCCTGCTGGGCGCGTACGGCGGCCAGGGTGGCCGCCTCGTCCCCGCGCCAGCCGTGCAGCATGGCGTCGGTGGGGTGGGAGAGGCGGGAGTTGGCGCCGGTTGCGTCGGCGACGTCCTTGAACTCGGCGAAGTGCAGCTGAGCGGTCGCCAGGTCACCACGGAAGACCTCCGCTGTGGCGTTGGCATGTGCGGCGATCTGGAGCATGCGCAGGGCGCCGTGCGAGCGGGCCGCGTCGGCGTAGCGTCGTCCGCATTCGGACAGTGCGTCGATGTCCCACGTCTCGATCGCCGCGAGCATGCCGAGCAGGCTCCAGCGGACGGCTCCGCCGTGTTCGGCTCCCGGCGCTCTCATGGCGGTGAGCGCAGCCTTGAGTACGGGCGCCGCCTGGGTGTGGCCGACCGCCGCGAGCCGGGCGTGACCGTCCAGGAGGAGGTCGGCCGGATCAAAGGAGTCCTGCCGGTCTCCGGTGCTCCGGCCGCGTATCTCCAGTGCGGTGCGAGCGATGGCGGCCATGCCCGTGCCCCGACCGATCCGGGGGACGACCATGGCTGCGTCGACGGCCTCGAGGAGGGCGTCCCGACAGCCTCGCGGGTCGTAGGACGACAGGGCCTGTGCCGCCTGGTGCAGTAGTCCTACGGCGCCCTCCTTCCCCACCATCAGGCGGACGAGGCCGCGCAGGCGGTCTGCGTGTGCCCGTACGGCAGGCAGGTCGGGAGCGGGGGCCAGACGCGCGAGGAGTTCCTCGGCCCGGTGCGGGGCACCGCCCATGAGGGCTGCCGCGCTGGCCTCCAGCAGGCGGACGGAGGCCGTGGCCGCGTCCTCGGTGAGTTCCGCGGCTCGGTGGAGGAACGCGGCCCGGGCGAGGTAGCCGCCGTTGTCCTTGGCGCGTTCGGCGCAGGCGTGCAGCCTGTCGGCCACCGCTGCGTCGGGGCCGGCGGCGGCCGAGGCCAGGTGCCAGGCGTGCCTGCCGGGGTCGGCGAGCGGGTCGGTGACGGCGGCCAGAGCCGCGTGGGCGGCGCGACGATCGGCGCGGCCCGCTCCCCCGTACACGGCGGACCGGATGAGGGGGTGCCGGAAGGACAGGCCGGCGGCATCGGTGCCGGGGGCCAGTACGTCCGCCCGTTCGGCCTCCTCGAAGGCGGCGTCGATGTCGTCGGGCGTCGACGGTACCTGGTGGTGCACAGCGCGGCGTACGAGGTCGCGATCGCCGGTGGCGTCCGCCGCTGCGATCAGGACAGCCCGGCGGGCCGGTGCCGGAAGCAGCCGGAAGCGCTCCAAGAACCGGGCCTCCAGGCCGCGGCTGACCGGAAGCGGCCTGCCGGCGGCGCTCGGCTGGAGGGTGCCGGCGCCCAGGGCGAGTTCGCGGATCGCGAGGGGGTTGCCCGCGGCTTCGGCGATGATCCGGTCCCTCAGGAGGAGGTCCGTCGTGGGGTCGAGGTGTTCGGCGAGCAGGGCGCGGGCGTCGGTGTCCCCCAGCCCGGGGATCGACAGTTCCGGCAGTCCTGCCAGGACGGCGGCGGAGCCGGACTCGTCCCGGAGTGCGAACAGCATGGCGATGCCGTCGGCGTGAAGGCGGCGGCCGACGAAAGCCAGGACGTCGAGGGATTCGCGGTCCATCCACTGGGCGTCGTCGCATATCACCAGCAGCGGTTGCCGGCGGGCGGCGCCGGCGAGGAGGGTCAGAACGGCCAGCCCCACCAGGAAGCGATCGGGGACGGGACCGGTTGTCATACCCAAGGCCGTCTCCAGCGCCAGGAGTTGGGGCCCCGGCAGATCTGCGCGCCGGTCCAGGAACGGCAGGAGCAGTCGGTGGACGGCTGCGAAGCCGAGTTCCTGCTCCGCCTCCGCGCCGGCGAGACGTGTCACGCGCAGCGATGAGGCGCAGGCCACCGCGTGGTCCAGCAGTGCGGTCTTGCCGATCCCGGCGTTCCCGCGCAGCACGAGTACACCGCTCATGCCGGTCCGGGCGTCGGCGACCAGTTGCTCCAGCTCGGCGCGCTCCGTCCGCCGCCCCTTCATGATCATGACGTCGAAAATACCTCGTCACACGTCGGGATCCGCGTCCGCCCGGCCCCTTCCGGCCCTCAGTGCCGAGGGGGCGCGGCGCAGGAGGACTGGGGGGTTTCCAGGATTCGGGGGCGGCCCGGCCCGCGGCACGCTGCGGGCATGCCCTGGACGACACCAGCACGTACACAGATCCCCGACAGGGTCCCCTGCCCTGCGCAGTGCGACCGCCACCCCCCTGAGGAAGGCGCCCGGACCACCACGGTGCTCCGGGCCGCCGGCTCCGCGGGAGCGGACCACGTCGGCCTCTTGTCCGAGGCACTGGGCGGCGCGGTGGGCTCGGCGACGGTGGCGCCCCGGGACCACGGAACCTTCTCGGACCGGTTGACCGTCAGCGAGCACGGACCTCTGCGTGTCGTGACACTCGACGCGGACGCCCGCCTCACCCGATGCGCCGCTCAGCCGGCCGTTGTGTGGGGGGCCACCGGCCGTGGTTTCGTCAGCATCGCAGTCCAGGTCTCGGGCACCAGCGTCCTCCTACGGAGCAGCCGAAGGACGCGGCTTGGGCCGGCGGACGCTGCCTTCCTGCTCCCCGGCCACGCCTTCGGCCTCGAGTTCCGGGACCGGGGACGGCTTCACCTGCTGCGCGCGCCCCGTGGGTTCCTTCCCTTGTCGGACGAGCAGGTCCTGACCGGCCAGGCCGATGAGGCGGGCCGGGTGGTCGCCCCCCTGCTGACCGGCCTGGCCGAGACGATGACCAGACTGCGCCCCGGAAGCGGCGACCGGATCGCGGGGTCCCTCGCCGAAGCGCTGGCGGCCCTGGTCACTCCGCGGGCGTCCCGGTCCACCGCGGCAGGCGCACTGATGGCCGGCGTGCGTGCCCACATCGAGGACCGGCTCACGGATCCGGGGCTCTGCCCCGCGTCGATAGCGGCCGCCCATCACGTCTCGGTCCGCTACGTGCACCGGCTCTTCGCTCAGGAAGGCACGACCGTCGGCGCGTGGATCCGGCACCGCCGGCTGGAGGAGTCCCGCCGCGAACTCACCCGCCCCGGTTCGGCGCCGCCGACGATCGCTGCCGTCGCCTTCCGGTGGGGGTTCGTCAGCGCGAGCCACTTCAGCCGCGCGTTCCGCCAGACGTACGGCATGGCGCCGCACGAATGGCGGAATCTCCACGCGTGACCCGAACGGAGCGGCCGGCCGCCGGCCCCTCGGTGACGGGCAGGCCGGTG
This sequence comes from Streptomyces sp. NPDC026092, assembly GCF_040638605.1. NCBI lineage: Bacteria > Bacillati > Actinomycetota > Actinomycetes > Kitasatosporales > Streptomycetaceae > Streptomyces > Streptomyces sp. NPDC026092. Next base: position 190,886 of record NZ_JBEZYN010000013.1, on the reverse strand, counting down.
CGCCCAACGGGGACGATCACGCGTCGGGCTCGACGAACCGCCGGACGAAGGCGAGCGCGGTCTCGGCGACCTCGCGCCAGCCGTGGTCGATGGTGAGGGAGTGACCGCGTCCGGCGATTTCCGTGATCTCGGTGACGGCGTGCTCGTTCTGTGCCTGCTTCTTGTACGAGGCGTTGGCGATGGCCCAGGGGACGGTGTTGTCCTTCTCCCCCGAGATGATCAGCAGGGGGCCGCGGTCGGCTGCGGCCGTGTGCACCTTGGCTTCCGTCCACGGGTTGACGTTGGCCGCGGCAGCCTGGAACAGGGGCTCGCCGGGGGCGGGGACGGCGAAGGTGTCGTACAGATCCCGGGCTTCCTCCTCGGTCACGGCGTTGGCGAAGGAATAGCGGAACTGGTCGTAGGTGAGCGGTACGGCCCGGTGGTAGTTGGCGGGGTTGCCGAGTACCGCACTCGCGGCCCGCAAGGATGAGAGCGGCAGTGGCAGGACGCCGCGGAACGGGGCCGGGTCGATGGCGACGGATGCCTGGGAGAGCCCGCGTCCGGCGGTGATCTGGGTGATCAGTCCGCCGAAGGAGTGGCCGACGACGACGGGCTTGCGCTCCAGCTTGCCGATCAGGTCGCAGAAGTGGTCGGCGACCTGCCCGACGCTCTTGCCTGCGAACACCTCCGGGTGGGCGTTGGCTTCTTCGACCGTCTCGGGATCATCGGGCCAGCCGGCCAGGACGGGAGCGAAGCCGGCGTCCTCGAAGACGGCGGCCCAGCGGTCCCAGCTGGTGGGCAGCAGCCACAGGCCGTGGATGAACACGACGGGAACGCGGCCGGTGGCGTTGGCCCGTTCGATCTGCGCGAGGTCCCTCGCGTAAGAGGGGCCGGACGGAGGGTTGCTCATACTGTCTCCTCGGTGGGCGGGATCGGGAGGAGCCGTCGGATCAGACGGTCCGCGCGGCGGCGCCGATGACCGACACGACGGCATCGGGCCTGCTGTACATGGGCAGGTGGGAGGAGGCGACTTCGGTGGTGCGGGAGCCCGCCCGGCGGGCCTGGAAGCGCTGGAGTTCCGGGACGATGCCCCGGTCCTGGCCGCAGACCAGAGTCCAGCTGGGAAGCGAGCGCCAGGCCGCTGCCGTGCAGCGATCGGTGAACGCCATGGCGTTGAGGGGGCGTTGGCCTGCCGCCAGGACCCGGGTCAGGGGCCCGGGGACGTCCTGGGCGAAGACCTCGCGGAACCGGTCGGGCCGGATGTAGAGGTCGGCGCCCTGGTTGCCGTCGGGGCCGGGGACCGGGACGGGTGTGAGGGCCGCCTCCAGTCGGGAGCCGGGGAAGCGCCCGGCGAGCTCGCCCAGGACCTCCCCCTTGTCGGGCATGAACGCCGCGACGTACACCAGGGCCTTGACGTTGCCGGCCGCGGCGGCGGCCTGGGTGATGACCGCCCCGCCGTACGAGTGGCCGACCAGGACGACGGGTCCGGTTACGGCGGCGAGGCGGGCGGCGATCTGGGTGGCGTCGTGGGCGAGTCCGCGCAGCGGGTTGGCTGCCGCGATCACCTGGTGTCCGCGGCGCTGGAGGCGCTCGGTCACCGGGTTCCAGCCGGCGGCGTCGGCGAAGGCCCCGTGCACCAGGACGATGGTCGCCCGCGGGCCGTCGGGGTCCGGGGTGTCGGCGGTCCCGACCGCCGCGGCGGTAGCGGGCGAGGTGAGGACCATTGCGGCTCCCGTGGCGGCTGCTCCGGCCAGCGCCGTGCGCCTTGAGAGGAAGGGGCGTGTGGTCATCGGGGGCTGTCTCCTTCGAGTGAGCCGGTGGCCGAGGTGGTGGCGGGCACGGGGCGGTGCAGCAGGGCGCGGGTCGCCAGTCCGGCGAGCACTCCGCCGGCCACGGCGGCCGGAACGAGCCAGGAGGGCCAGGGCAGGAGTCCCAAGGCCCCGTCGACGGAGTGTCGTCCGGGGCCGGTGAGGGCGAGGGCGGCGGCGATGACGACGAGGACGAGCGGGTATTCGTAGCCGTCGTTCTGCACCCAGAGGCCGTTGTGCCATTTCACGGTGAGGGCGACGGTCATCACACCGATCGCGCCGGCTGCGGCGAGCGGGGTGAGGGCGCCGGAGGCCAGGAGGAGGCCGGAGCCGGTCTGGCCGGCTCCCGCGGCGAGGGCGGTGAGCGCCCCGCCGCGGAAGCCGTCGTGCCGGAACTCCTCGGTCCCGCCCGCCAGACCGGTGCCACCGAAAAGGAAGCTGACCTTCTGCACGCCGTGTCCGGCGATCAGCAGGCCCGTCACCATGCGGAGGACGAGCAGACCCGTGTCCATGAGTTCTCGGTCCCGCCGCTCAGCCCGCGGCGTGGGGGTCGATCATGGAGTGGGCGTAGAAGACGCCCAGGCCGTAGGCGCCGCCGTGTTCCTTGACCACGTTGGTGGTGGCGGCGTACGTCTCGGTGCGGGCCCAGTCGCGCTGGAGCTCCAGGAGCACCTGGAGCCAGGTGACGGGCACGGCGCCCGCAGCCGTCATCCGCTGCATGGCGTGCTCGTGGGCGGCCGGCGTGACGCCCGCCGAGGCGTCGGCGACCACGTACACCTCGTAGCCCTGGTTGAGGGCGGAGAGGGCGGGCAGGACCAGGCAGACCTCGGTCCACAACCCGGACAGGATGATCTTGCTGCGGCCGGTGGCCTTGACGGCCCCGACGAGGGCCGGGTCCTCCCAGGCGTTCATGGAAGTGCGGTCGACTATCTCGTGCTTGGGAAAGACCTCGCGCAGCTGCGGCAGGATCGGGCCGGAGAAGGATTCGGCGGCCACGGTGGACAGGACGACGGGGACGTCGAAGACCCGGGCGGCCTTGGCCAGTCCGACGGTGGCGTTGATGACGGCGACGCGGTCGGAGCTGCCCGCGCCGAAGAACATCTGCGGCTGGTGGTCGACGAACAGCATCATCGCGTTGTCGGGGGTGATCAGGTCCGGGCTGGGGCCGGCCTGGACGGAAGCGAGGTCGAGTGCGAAGTCGGTCATGAGGGATTCCTTTCGATGGCGGTCGACGAAGATCGGCAAAGGTGGAGGGGAGATCTCGGGTCAGAGCACGAAGCAGGGGTCGAAGGCCCGCGACGGCTCCTCGGGAGCGAACCCGCGTACGACCCGCCACCGGCGGTGCCGCTCCGATTCGGCGGCGGCCTCGGCCAGCAGGTCTGCCTGGCGGGCCCCTGTGGCCGACGGTGGGAGCGTCCCCTGGTAGCCGCCGTAGTGGGCGACCGGGCTCCAGTCCGGGCTGACGGGCGGCAGCGCTTCGTCCAGGCCCTCGTAGGTGTCCGCGGCGTAGACGATCCGCCCGCCGGTCACCGTCAGGACGGACTCGATGTGCGGGATGTCCCCGGCCGGGACGGTGAGGTAGTCGTGCGAGAGGACCGCGAAGTCCGCGAACCGACCCTCTGCGAGGACCCCCTTGTCCGCCTCCTCCCCGGTGAGCCGCGCCCCGCCGGCCGTGTACAGCTCCAGGGCCTGTTCACGGGAGACGAGCTGCTCGGCGGGACGGAGGGCCAGGTTGCCGACGGTGCGGCCGGTGACCAGCCAGTGCAGTGCCACCCAGGGGTTGTACGAGGAGACGCGGGTGGCGTCGGTACCGGCGGCGAGGGGGATCCCGGCGCGCAGCATGTCCGCGATGGGCGGGACCGTGCCGGCAGCCTGCTTCCCGTACCGTTCGGCGAAGGCGCGGCCCTGGAAGGACATCCGGTTCTGGACCGAGATGCCGCCGCCGAGGGCGGCGATCCGTTCCAGGCTGTGCGGCGAGACGGTCTCGGCGTGGTCGAACAGCCAGCGCCGGCCCGCCGGGAACAGCCCTTCGGCTGCGAGCCTCTCGAAGACGGCCAGGTCCCGGCGGATGGTGTCGTCGTAGGTGGCGTGCAGTCTGAAGCCCCAGCCGTGCTCGGTCAGGAGCCGGACCGCCTGCTCGAACTCGCCCTCGTAGCCGTCCGTGAGTTCCGGCCGCGGTTCGGAGAAGTTCTCGAAGTCGGCGGCCGCCCAGGTCAGGTTCTCCCCCGCGCCGTTGAGGCGCAGCCACTCGTCGCCGTCGCCGGGGCGGACGGTCTCGGTCCAGCGGCGCAGGTCGGCCAGTTCCTGGCCGGCGGTCTGCGGGAAGAGGTGGTAGCCGATGCGGACGCTGAGCTCGCCGGCCCGGGCCAGTTCGGTGACCGTGGCGTAGTTCTCCGGGAAGTTCTGGAACCCGCCGGCGGCGTCGACGGCCGAGGTCAGGCCGAAGCGGTTCAGCTCGCGCAGGAAGTGCCGGGTCGAGGTCCGCCTGTCGGTCTCGTCGAGGGCGGGTGCCTTGGCCAGCGTGGAGTAGAGGATGAGCGCGCTGGGCGCGGCCAGCAGCAGGCCGTTTGGCTCTCCGGCCCGGTCCCGGACGATCTGACCGCCTTTCGGGTCGGGGGTGTCCCGGGTGAAGCCGGCGGCCCGGACGGCGGCGCGGTTGAGGATCGCGGACTGGTAGAGGTGCAGGACGAACACGGGTGTGTCCGGTGCGGCAGCGGTCAGTTCGGCCGGGGTCGGCATCCGCCGTTCGGCGAACTGGTCCGCGGTCCAGCCGCCCACGACCCGGACCCACTGACCCCGCGGAGTACGGCCGGCCTGCTCACGGAGCATGGCCAGGGCCTGCCGCAGCGACGGTACGCCGTCCCAGCGCAGCTCCAGTACGTAGTTCAGGCCGCCGCGGATGACGTGCAGGTGGGAGTCGTTGAGCCCGGGGACGACCCGGCGGCCGAGCGCGTCCACGACCCGGGTGCCCGGTCCGACCAGACCGGCGATGTCCCCGTCGTCGCCGAGGGCGGTGATCCGGCCGTCGCGGACGGCGAGCGCCGTCGCGGACGGCCGGGCGGGGTCTTGGGTGTGTATCTTTCCGTTGCGCAGGACGAGGTCGGCGTGTCCCCCGTCGGGTGATCCGTGGGCGGGGGTGATCCCGCCGACGGGCATGCTGGTCATGGTGCTCGCTTTCGATGCGTGGCGACGTCGGGGGCCGGAGTGCGGGCGTACGGGGCCGGATGTGAGCGGCCGGACGTCGGCCGGTCAGAGGGTGCGCCGGACACCGGCCTGGCGTTCGAGGTCGCGCAGCTGCACGGACAGGTCTCCCACGACGGCGTGGTGGGCCGGGCCGCTGCGTCCGATCGGCAGGACCTCCTCGCCGCGCATGTCCTCGAGCATCAGCGCGAACGCCGTGTACAGGGCGACAACCCCGAGCAGCAGCCCGAGCCACCCGGAGAGGACACCGGCCCAGTCGGCTCCGGTGAGGTTGGCGACTGCCGCGACGGCGAACCGCGGCACGGCCGTGCACAGGACCAGCCACAGGGCCCGCTTGCGGCCCGCCACTGACGCCATCAGCAGGGCGAACAGGGCGAAGACGGCGTTGAGGACGCCCAGCACCCGGATGCCGTCCGGCGGATCCGTCGCCAGGGTCAGCGAGGTCGCCAGCCACAGGCCGGAGAAGCAGGCCATCAGGGTTGCCGCCACCACGTCACGGGCACCGAAGGCGAAGGCGGCCACGAGCAGCTGGAGCACGAAGGCGGGCAGGATCGCCAGGCCCACGGCCCGCCGACCGCCTTCCTCGAAGACGCCCAGCTGGAAGCAGCCGACGATCACCGACGCGATGGCCACGGTGTAGAAGCCGAGCGGCATCGGGGAGGCGATCGGCCGCAGGTTGATCCGCGTCATCCCGCGCAGGTCGGGCTCGAAGCGCCGGCCGGCGCCGAGCGGATCACCCTCGCCGGCCGTCTCCGTCGTCGGCTCAGGCATCGGCCAGTGCTCGCCGGAGCGTGGCGACGGCGAGGTCGATGGCCGCCTGGGCGGCGTGGGTGCCGCGCAGGGCGTTGAGCATCACGAAGTCGTGGATGATGCCCTGGTAGCGGACGGCGGTGACGTGTACTCCGGCGGCGCGCAGCTTGTTGGCGTACGCCTCGCCCTCGTCGCGCAGCACGTCGGCCTCGGCGGTGACCACCAGGGCCGGGGGCAGGCCGGCCAGCTGCCCGGTGGTGGCCCGCAGCGGGGAAGCGGTGACCTGGGAGCGCTCGTTCTCGTCGGTCGCGTACTGGTCCCAGAACCACTGCATGCCGTCGCGGCGCAGGAAGTACCCCTCGGCGAACTGCCGGTACGAGCCGGTGTCGAAGGAGGCGTCGGTGACCGGGTAGAACAGCACCTGCTGGACCAGCGGCAGACCGCCGCGCTCCTTCGCCATCAGGGTCAGGGCGGCGCTCATGTTCCCGCCGACCGAGTCGCCGGCCACCGCGATCCGGGAGGCGTCCAGGCCGTGGTCGGCGCCGTCGGTGACGATCCAGCGGGCGACCGTCCAGTTCTGCTCGATGGCCACCGGGTAGCGGTGTTCGGGGGACAGGTCGTACTCGGGGAAGACCACGGCCGCGCCGGCCCCGACGGCGAGTTCGCGCACGAGGCGGTCGTGGGTGTGGGCATTGCCGAACACCCAGCCCGCACCGTGGATGTAGACGACGACCGGGAGCCGCCCCGCGGCGCCGGCGGGGCGGACGATGCGGGTCCGGACCTCTCCGGTGGGCCCCCCGGGTACGGTCACCCACTCCTCGTCCACCGCGGGCAGGTCGACCGGGCCGGACTGCACCTCGTCGACGGCCTTGCGGCCCTCGGCCGGCGGGAGCTGGAACAGGAACGGCGGCTTGGCGGTGGCCCGGGCGAACTCGGCCGCGGCGGGCTCCAGGACCGGGGTGACGGGGGTGTACGGGTACTGGTCGGTCATGATCCGGCCTCTCACTCGGGACGGGCGTGCCGCGGCGGCGATGACGCCGCCGGACACGGCTCCCGCACTGGAACTGCGGCAGCCGTTCCGAAAGCTAGATGCGATCGAACGGGGCAGGTCGCCCCTGGGTGCACGGATCTTGCCTCTGCGTGCAGAGTCTGCCCCGGGCGGTCGCCGCCTGCCCGAAAATGACCTGTGGGACGAACAACGGATGCGGGAGGGGCGGGACTTCGTGCTGCTGCTGGACTTGGCTGCCTTCGCGCCGAAGGACCGGGTGGACGCGTTCCACCACGCGCTGAACGACACGTCGGTACCGAACGATGTTGTGCACGAATCTCCCGAGGAGGGGATCCGCGCCCGGTTCGAGACGTGGCGGGTGGGCTCGCTGGACCTCTTCGACGTACGGAGCACGGGGTTCGAGGTCCGGCGGACAGCACGGCACGTGCGCCGGCACCGCGAGCGTCCCGTGGTCTCGGTCTCGCTCCAGACCACGGGCGTCCACCGGGCCGAGAACGCAGGTGAGCGGTACCTCCTGGGCCCGGACGACATCAGCGTCTTCCACGAACTCACTCCTCGCCGGTACGGGTGGTCCGGCGAGGCGGCCTCCTGGGCCGTCACCATCGACATGGAGGACCTCGGGGTGCCGGTCGACACGGTCGCGAGGGCCTCCCTACGGCTGCGGAGCAGCCCGGTCCACGGCCTGGTCCTGGCACACCTGCGCGCCCTGAGGCGAGACCCCGGCGGCCTGGAGAAGGACCCGGGCGCCGCCGCCGTCGGCACCGCCACGACCGACCTGGTCCGGGCCCTGCTGACCTCGGCGGCGCACGACGCGGAGGACCGGCGTGTCCGCGCGGTCATGAACGACTCCCTGACCCACCGGATCATGGCCTACACACGCAGCCACTTGACCGACCCCGACCTTTCTCCGGACCGCATAGCGCACGCACACGCCATCTCCAGGCGCCAGCTCTACGCGGTCCTCGGCCGGGCCGGCATCAGCCTGGGGCAGTGGGTGATCTCCGAGCGACTCGAAGCGGCATGCCGCCTGCTGACCTCCCCGCGGCACGCCGGCCTCCCCGTGTCGGCCGTGGCGGCCCGCTGCGGATTCACCAGCCCCAGTCACTTCACCCGCCGGTTCCGTGCCGCCTACGGCGTCACACCACGCGAATGGCGGCGCCACCGGATCCAGGACTCGTCACGCACCCCACCGGACGCGCCCCCGGACACGATCCCGCCCACGGCCTGATGACCTCTCGGCCGGCCGACGGCTATGCGGAGGCATAACGCACCCACGCGTCCGTGAGGCTCTGCAGCGTCGCCCGAGTGACACCGCTGCCCTCCAGGTGATCCGTGAAAATCTGCAGCCGGTCGGGCCCTTCGGGCCAGTCCGGATCAGCAGCAGCCAGCCTGGCGAGTTCCCCGACCCCGTCCTGGTCCGTCACGTGCCCCAACAGCCACGCCGTGAACTCACCCACAGGTCCATCCCCGCATCCGAAATCCCCACCAGCGGCATCTCTGTCTCCCTCACGGCCGGCACCCTGCAAGCGATCCGTGAGCGGGTCGGCAAGCGTGGCGTGTCCGCCTTCCTGGAGAAGGCCGCGCAGCGGCAGATCGAGCGCGACAACCTGGACGATCTGATCGCCGACTTCGACAAGACCCGCCCGGCCGCGTCACGATCCTGACGTCCGACGTCGAGGACATCACCATGCTCACCACCGACCACCCACGCGTGACCGCCGAGAAAGCCTGAGTCGCGCCGGTTCGCCGGGCGCGGCGTGACGCGTGCCCTCCGGATCTGCCACCAAGACGTTCCCGGCAAGCGTGAACCGATGGTGTCCTGCCCTGCTCGGCCGAGGCGACGACATTCGGAGCAAAGAGCTCGTAACACGATCATGGTCGACGCTTCTTGAGGCGTCTCCAGCAGATGAGGCTGCAGGCCAGGGAGACAAAGGCGTCGTGGAGTTCGGTGCGGCGTTCCCAGCGGACAGCGAGGCGTTTGAACTGGTGGAGCAGGGCGAAGGTCTGCTCCACCACGTAGCGGAGCTTGCCCAGGCCCTCGATGTTCGTGGCACCTCTGCGGGAGATGACCGGCAGGATCCGGCGCTTGCGCAGTTCGCGGCGGTTGGGGTTGGAGTCGTAGCCCTTGTCGCCGAGCAGCGCCTCGGGGCGTCGGCGGGGACGGCCGGGACGGCCGGGACGGCCCGCAACGGGCGGGATGCCGTCGACCAGGGCGAGCGTCTGGGTGACGTCGTTGACGTTGGCCGCGGTGGTGATGACCTTGAACGGGGTGCCGCGTCCGTCGCAGATCAGATGGTGCTTGCTGCCCGTCTTGCGCCGGTCGACCGGCGACGGACCGGTGTCGGCTCCCCCTCTTTTTCGCGCGGACATGGGAAGCGTCGACGCACGCTCTGGACCAGTCCAGCTCGCCGGCCGCGTTCAGCTCGGCGAGCAGAATGCGGTGGAGCTGGTCGAAGACCCCGGCCTTCTGCCACCGGTCCAGACGCCGCCAGCAGGTCTGCCCGGAGCCGAACCCCAGCTCCGAGGGCAGAAGTTGCCAGGCTATGTCGTTGTAGAGGACGAACAGGATGCCCTGGAGGCAGAGACGGTCCGGCACCGGCCGCGGCTCAGGCGACCTCTCGGGCCAGGGCGGCAGCAGCGGCTCGATCAGCGCCCACAGGTCATCGTCCACGATCCACGGCCGTGTAGTCGCACCATCCCGAACGGCCGAATCGTCACACCGGTCACGGCTGACCAGGACTCTTCAGCAAGATCGTGTTACGAGCTCAAAGCCGGCCGAGCAGACGGAGGACGGTCCGTGATCCGTCGGGGGCGACAAGGTCTCATGCGTCGCGACGGCGCACATTTAGGACATCAGCCGGCTGCGACCGTCGCCCCGGCGTACGCCACCGCCGTCAGGGCCAGGACGGCGGCCGGTAGGGCCCGCATGGGCGGGTCGCCGTGGCGCAGGTGGACCACTGCGGCCGCGGTCATGAGCAGCGCGAGCCCGACGCCGGCGGCCATCCCGAGTGGGGCGGAAGCCAGTCCGAGCAGCAGTCCGACGGCTCCGGCCACTTCCAGGGTGCCGACGACGCGGTAGAGGCCCGGTGACATGCCGAGGTGTGCTGCCGCCTGCCGCATGAACGGCACCGCGGCGATCTTCCCCAGTCCCAGCGGGAGGAAGACGAGGGACAGTACGGCGGCGAGGGTGACCTGTGCGGTGGTCACGCCGGCCGCCTCCGGCGTTCGGCGCCCAGGCGGGCGAAGTGGTCGATGAGGTCGGGGGCGTCCACGGCTGCCGGGTTGACGACCTGCTCGACCGGGGCGCCCTGGAGGAGGCGCTTGACGGGGACTTCGAGTTTCTTGCCGGTGCGGGTGTGCGGGATGCCGGGGACTTCGAGGATCTCGTCGGGGACGTGGCGGGGTGAGGCGCCGGTCCGGATCGCCTCCTTGATCTTCTCGCGGAGCGGGTCGTCCAGGGTCGCGTCGGCTGCGAGGACGACGAACAGGGGCATCCAGTAGCCGCCGTCGGGTTCTTCCGCGCCGATGACGAGGGCCTCGGTGATCTCGGGGAGGCGTTCGACGGCGTCGTGGATGTCGGCGCTGCCCAGGCGTACGCCGTTGCGGTTCAGGGTGCTGTCGGAGCGGCCGTGGACGATCACGGAGCCGTGTCCGGTGACGGTGATCCAGTCGCCGTGCCGCCAGGCGCCGGGGTGGGAGGAGAAGTAGGCGTCGCGGTAGCGGGTGCCGTCGGGGTCGTTCCAGAAGTACAGCGGCATGGACGGCATCGGGCGGGTGACGACCAGTTCGCCCACCTGGTCCACGATCGGGAGGCCCTCGGCGTCGTACGCGGCCAGGGCCACCCCGAGATGAGGTGCGGACAGCTCCCCGGCCCAGACCGGTGTGTTGGGGGCGCTGCCCGCGAAGCCGGAGACGACGTCCGTGCCACCGCTGGTGGACGCGAGCAGGACGTGGTCGCCGACGTGGTCGCGGACCCAGGGGTAGGCGGAGGCCGGCAGTGCAGAGCCGGTGCAGCCGACCACGCGGATCGACGACAGGTCGTGTGCCGAGGGGGCGATGCCGTACTTGGCCATGCCCAGCAGGTACTGGGGGCTGGTGCCGAAGACGGTCACCCGGTGGCGCGCGGCCAGCTCCCACAGGACGTCGAGCCGGGCGAAGGGTGCGGGGCTGCCGTCGTACGTACAGGTCGTGGCGCCGGTCAGCAGGGTGGAGGCGACCAGGTTCCACATCATCCAGTGGGTCGTGGTGTACCAGAGCAGACGGTCGCCGGGCCCGAGGTCGGAGTGCAGGCCGAGGGTCTTCAGGTGCTCCAGCAGGACGCCGCCGTGACCGTGGACGATGCCCTTGGGCAGACCGGTGGTGCCGGAGGAGAACACGACCCACAGGGGGTTATCGAACGGCACCGGCGTACAGGTGAGTTCCTCGGCGCGGGTGGACGCGTCCTCCCACGGCACCACCAGCGACGGGAACGCTCGCGAAGTCCACGGCAGGCCCACGTGGTCCACCAGCAGCGTCGCCTTCAACGTCGGGAGATGCGCGGCCAGTTCACCGGCGGCCTCGCGGCGGTCGTGGGTCGTGCCGTTGAAGAGGTAGCCGTCGGCGGCGATCAGGACGGTGGGTTCGAGCTGGGCGAAGCGGTCGGCGGCGGCCTTGGGGGCGTAGTCCTGCCCGCAGACCGACCACACCGCGCCCAGGCTCGCGGCGGCGAGGAAGGCGACGATGGCGTGCGGGGTGTTGGGCAGGTAGCCCACGACCCGGTCCCCCTTGCCGACGCCCAGATCGCGCAGTGTGGCGGCGACGGAGGCGACCTGGGCGCGCAGCCGGCCGCCGGTCACCTCGTGACTGGAGCCGGTCTCGTCGAGGGCGATGATCGCCACGGCGTCGTCGGTGAGGTTGCGCAGGGCGTGATGGGTGTAGTTGAGGGTGGCGCCGGGGAACCACCGGGCGCCCGGCATCCGCTCCTCGGCCAGCACCTGCTCGTACGGGGTGTCGGACTCGATGTCGAAGTACTCCCACACCGCGCGCCAGAAGCCTTCCAGGTCGGTGACCGACCAGTGGTGCAGGGTGGCGTAGTCGGTGCCGTCGAGCCCGGCGTGGCGGGCGAAGTCCATGATGCGGCTGTTCACGACGGCCTTGGGGTCAGGGGTCGTGAAGGGGTCCGGCCTGGTCATCGTGTGGCGCTCCTCAGCAGGCTCTTCTCGGCGGTCTGTTGGAGGGGGAGGGTGCTGCGCGTGGTGTGCAGGAGGTCCGCCCAGGCGGCGGTGTCGGTGAAGTCGTGCCTCCCGGCCGGAACGACGTCCATGACGACGCGGTCGGGGCGCAGCAGGACGGCATCCACCCTGCCGGCGCGCAGCCAGGCCGCGAGAGTGCCGTCGTCACCGAGGCCGGTGACAGGGATCGTCCGGGCGCCGAGCGCGTGGGCGAGGGCGTTCAGTGCGGGCCAGGGTTCGGCGGCGGTCAGGACGGTGAAGGAGTCGCCGAGCAGTTCGTCGAGGCGGATGCGCCGTCCGTCGAGTGCCACCCATGGTTGCGGGCAGTGGGTGCCCGCGAGGCCCCTGCGCATACGGCGCCGGACGAGGGGCCCGGCGGTCAGGGACGGGCTGAGGTCCCGGCCCGCCGCCGCGGTGAGGCCGGGTATGCGGCAGGCAGCGGCCAGGATCCTGCGGCGTAGTGCGGCGGCGCCGTCCTGGCCGCCGGTCATGGCCCAGCCCATGGCGACCGCGAGCCGGATCACATGCCGTGCGTGCGGCTTGCGCTCGCTCTCGTACGTGTCAAGCAGCCGCTCGTCGCCGCCCTGGCCCAGGACGCGGGCCAGCTTCCAGGTGAGGTTGTAGGCATCACGCAGGCCCGCGCACAGCCCCTGCCCGATGAACGGCGGGGTGAGGTGGGCGGCGTCGCCGAGGAGGAAGACTCGTCCGCTGCGCCACCGGTCGGCGATGCGCGCCCGGAAGGTGTACTGGGTCTCGCGGACGATCTCGAAGTCACCGTCGTGGGAGGGTGGCATCCATGGGGCGATCAGCTCCCGCACCGGTTGCCGCTCGTCCTGCAGCCGGAACTCCCAGCGGTAGCGGTCTTCGCCGACGCGCATGAAGGTCGCCGGGCGGTGTGGGTCGCAGACCTGGTCGACGCCTTCCCAGCAGCGGACGTCGGCGTTCGTGCGGACGTCGACGACGGTCCATCGTTCCTCGAAGCGCAGGTCCTCCCATGTGGCGCCGATGGCGTCGCGGGTGAGGCTGTTCGCCCCGTCGCAGCCGAGGACCGCCTCGGCCCACAGTTCGTACTCTCCGTCGTCGTCGCGGTAAGTCACGCGCACGGGGCCGGCGGTGTCCGGGCCGACGCCGGTAACCTCCACGCCGCTGCGCAGTTCGCATTGCGGGTTCCGGGCGAGGGCTTCGCGCAGCAGTCGCTCCAGCTCGGGCTGGTCGAACATGCTGGTCTGCGGGTAGCCGTGATGACCGTGCTCGGAGCGCCGGAACTCGGCCATGACCCGGTGCCGGGCGTCCAGCAGCCGCAGTCCGTTCGCGGGGCGGGCTATCTCTGCGAACTCCTCCCCCACGCCCGCGGCCTGGAGGATCCTGCGGACCTCGTCGTCGGTGGCGACGGCGCGCGGGAGCGGGTAGACGTCCCGGTGGCGTTCCAGGACGACGGTGCGCACCCCGCGCCGGGCGAGGAGGAGGGCGGCGGTCACGCCCACCGGTCCCGCGCCGATGATCACCACGGGTACCTGCTGTTCGGTGCGGCTCACCTCAGGTCCCTACTTCGCGTCCGTGACGGAGGTTCGCTGCTCGCCGAGGTCGATCCGGCCGTCCGGGGTCGCGATCGTCGCCGTGATCACGTCTCCCGCGTGCAGGTAGTGCGGGTTCTTCGCCTGGGACTTGAAGAAAGCCTTCCACTTCAAGGCGGGCGGCAGCAGTGCGCCAACCTTCTCGACCGGCTTCGGCGGGGCCTTGAGGGCCGTGCCGCCGGGCGTGCCGGTCAGGAGCAGGTCGCCGGGGTCGAGGGTCTGGAAACGGGCCAGCAGGGTGAGGGCCTGCGCCGGGCGGACGATCATGTCGGCGAGGGTGCGGTCCTGGCGCAGCTCGCCGTTGACGGACAGCTTCAGCCTGAGGTCGAGGAGATGGACGAAGTCCTCCGGCTCCAGCAGGGCGAGGTACGGGCCGGTCGGTGTGAAGGTCGGGTAGGACTTGCTCTCGTAGAACTGCGTCTTGGTCAGCTGGACGTCGCGCGCGCTGATGTCGTTGGTGACGACGAGCCCGGCGACGTACGACGGCAGGTCCCGCTCGTCGACCGTGGTGCCGATGGGCAGGGTGGCGCCCATGACGAGCCCGAGTTCGACCTCGTAGTCGAGGAACTTCACGTGCGAGGGCCGTACGACGGGGTCGCCGGGTCCGCTGACCGACCCGGACGCCTTGCGGAAGAAGGCGGGCGGGATGTCGCCCGTGAAGCCCGAATCACGGGCGTGACTCCGGTAGTTGACCATCTGGGCGACCACCCGGCAGGGGGTGGTGACCGGCGAGAGGACGGCCAGGTCGGCGACGGGCGTGCCCGCCTCGGTCGAGCGAGCCGCCTCTCGTACGGCGTCACGATCGGCGATCAGCTCGGCGGTGGTGGTGGCCTTGGTGTCGACAGGGATGGCCCGGTGGATTGGGGTCTCCCCTGCTCGAGCGGAGTCGAGAGCTTGGGGACGGACGACCCACCATCCGTCGGCGGTGCGCAGGACGTTGGTGCTCATGTCAGTACCTTCGTGAGGGGGGCGGTGTTCAGGACTTGGCGGCTTTGAGCAGGCCCAGCAGGCGCGCCGGGTCCATCTCGTTGTCGCCGCGCAGGGCCTGGATGACGTCGCGGACCCGCTGCGGGGAGGGACTCGCGCCGAGGAAGTCACGCGTGGCCGGTGGACCCCACTGGGCAAGACCGCTGGTCGACATGGGTGCCCACCCGGGCTCGACGCCGCTGGAGAACAGGTCGCCGTCGGCGAAGTGCTCCAGCATGAAGCGGTCGGGGTCGCGCCAGTAGTCGAAGAGCTGGCTGCCCTGGATGTGCCGGCCGACGCCCCAGCTGCGCTGGTATCCGCGTTCCTTGAGGTATTCGCCGCCGACGGCGATCGAGTCCAGGTCGGTGACCTGGTAGGCGGAGTGGACATAGCCGGTCCCCGGTCCCAGGTGCATGGCCAGCGTGTGATGGTCGGCCGGCACGCTGCCGAGGTCGCAGCGGATGAACGCCATGGTCGGGCCGCGGTCGCGCTGCCCGTCCAGGAAGAGGAAGTCGGACACGATCATCCCCAGCGTGTCCAGGTACCAGTCCAGGGCCCGGCCGAACACGCGGGTCTCCAGGACGACGTGGCCCAGCCGCTGGATCCGGGACGGCTCGCGCGGCGGGCGCTGCGTGGTGTTCGTACGACGATGGTCCGTACCGAAGTTGAGCAGCAGCGGCAGCTGCTCGGGCAGCGCCGGCAGCTGCTCGCCGCAGTGCACCACCCGCACCGGGAAGCCAGACGGATCGAGCAGGTCGACCGTCTTTCCGCCGCCGGGCACGTCCGCGTCACGCACGTCGGAACCGGTGGCCCGCGCCAGCCGGTCCAGATCGGGACGCTCCGCCGCACGGAACGCCGGGCCGATGAAGCGGGACGTACGCCCGCGCCGGATCACCATGCACGGCGAGCCGGCGAACGTGCCGCGCAGCCACAGCTCGCTGTCGGTGCGCGCGGCGATCTGGAAGCCGAAGTCCCGGGCGAAGACCTCGGCTCGCTCCAGGTCAGGCTTCTCGAACTCCAGCCAGGCCAGGTCCGCGACCTTGATCACGGGATTCCGGGAGCGGCCGGGATGCTCGCCCCTCAGGGCTCCCTGTTCGCTATGCAGGTCCTGGTGGGCCGTTTTGGCATCGGCCCCGTGGACGCGGGTCTCAGACATGGTGCCCTCCGAGCAACATTGCCGTAATGAGGAAATCATCAACTTTGACAGTTCCGTCGTCAAGATGCTCCCGGCTGGAAATGATGGATTCATCAGAACTGCAGTCGTCATCGCCTGCGCGGTTAGACTTGGCGCATGCCTACGTCAGCCCCGCCCAGCAACCGATTCGAGCGACGTCGCGCCGAGACCCGTAGCGCGCTCATTCGCGCCGCCCGGCAGATACTCGCCGACAGCGGGGACACCGGCATCAGCATCCAGGCGATCGCCGAGCGCGCCGACGTGGGCTTCGGCTCCTTCTACAACCACTTCGAGTCGAAGGCCGAGCTGTTCGAGGCGGCGGTGGTGGACGCCCTGGAGGAGTACGGCCGGAACTTCGACCAGCGCCTGGCGGAGATCGACGACCCTGCGGAGCTCGTCGCGGCGGGCTTCCGGCTCAGCGCCCGCATGGCCGACTCCCACCCGGAACTGATGCAGGTCCTGCGCCGTCGCGGGCTCAGTCACATCCACTCGGACAACGGCCTGGCCCGGCGGGCGCTGCGTGACATCGAGGTCGGCACGGCCTCCGGCCGCTTCACCGTGGTCGACCCGACCGTGGCCCTGTCCGCACTGGGCGGCACCCTGCTGTCCCTGGTGGAGCTGAGGTTCGCGCGCCCCGACGTGGACGGTGACGAGGCCGCGGTGAACCTGGCCGAGATGGCCCTGCGCATGCTGGGCGTACCACCGAACGACGCCCACGAGGTCGCCCGGCGCCCCCTCCCCGGCCCCGCCTGAGGCGACCGCTCCTACCCGGCGGAGGACGAACCCCGCCGAAAGGCGACCGAACGGCCGGTGAAGGCAGCGTCGATTCCGTCCCGCGTGGTGGTGACGGATCGCAGGTGCAGCCCCTCGGGGACGCTCTCCAGCGGGATGGGATCTTCCAGGGCTCTATCCAGCAGCGCTTCCAGCGGAGGAAGCAGCTCGCCCCGGACGGTGCGGACATCCGTGAAGGCGATGCGGTTGCCCGTTGCCGCCGAGACGGCCGCGCTCACGGTGACGTCGCCGACGACCGGCAGAACGGCCGTCGCACTGATCCGGTCCGTTCCGCCACCTGGTGACATCCGCACACCGAGCGCGCCCGACACGTCACCGTACGAGAGGAATGCGGTCGCCTCGACATGGTCGGCGTGAGCCTCCTCGGCACTCCCGGAGGTCTTCAGCCCGTCAAGGCGTACGTTCAGCTTCGTCACCGGCAGGGGCCGAGTCGAGCCGTTCGCGGGTATGTCATGGGCGGCCAGGTCGATGCGCCGGAGGCTGCCCTTCGCCAGCTGGGTGAGCACGGGGAAGCCGCTGACGCGTACCGACGGCCGATCCGCGGTTCCCATGCCGTGCTGGAATGCCTCGGCCGTATGGCTCTCCGCACGGGCCGCCGCGATCCGGTCCACCGCGACGCCACCAGTCAGCAACGCCGCCATAGAAGCGGCGACGACGATCAGGCGCCGCCCCCTCGGGGCAGAGAAGCCCGTGGACAAGGAATCGCCGCGGTAGGGCTCGCCGACGCGTCCGTCATCGGGCTGGGGCTGGTACATGGGAGTGCTCTCCAGAAGGCGGTCAGGAACTTCTCGGGGTGAGTCTCTGGGACGAGGGCGCCGATGCACTCGGGCCGGCCGAGCCCTCGGACGCAGGCCGCGGCTCGGTCACCGTCCGCACCCATCGCGATCAGCGCGGCGGTCGCGGTGCGGGTGCCGTCGTCGGGCCAGGTCCCGGCGTTCACGCACTCCAGCAGGCCCAGCGGATGCCCCTCCAACGCCCGGCTCAGCGGGCCGGGTCGGCCGTTGGTGACCGGACACCGTGCGCCACACCACACCCTCGAGCAGGTCAGGTCGGGAGCTCCGGTCAGCGGTGGGGAAGGCAACTCAATAGTTGCACACTAGCGAGCAATTAACTAACCTGCACATGGATGGGCAATTAACTTGCCCGACGGTGCCTCGCAGGCAGACAGCCGCGCCCGCGCCGATCCTCTCCCCCGAAGCCTCCCGCTTTCTCTCTCCCCCCGAGGAGCCCCCGATGCCGCTCTTTGCCAACGCACCCGCCGAGAAGATGACCGAGCCCTACCCACGCCGCTGGTGGGCCTTGCTCGTGCTCTGCCTCAGCCTGCTGATCGTCGTGATGGCCAACACGTCGCTGGTCGTGGCCGCGCCGGACCTGACGCAGGACCTGGGACTCTCCAGCAGCGACCTGCAGTGGGTCATCGACGGCTACACCGTCCCGTACGCGGCGCTGATGCTGGTACTGGGAGCGATCGGCGACAAGTACAGCCGCCGGGGCGCGCTGATCCTGGGCCTGCTGATCTTCGCGGCCGGTTCGGTGATGGGCGGCCTGGTCGACGAGACCGGCCTGGTCATCACCGCGCGCGCGATCATGGGCGTCGGCGCCGCCGTGGTCATGCCGGCCACCCTCTCCCTGCTGGTCGCGATCTTCCCGAGGACAGAGCGTGCCAAGGCCATCACGGCCTGGAGCGCCACCTCCGGCCTCGCCATCGCCGCCGGACCGGTGGCCGCCGGCTGGCTGCTGCAGGACCACGCCTGGGGCTCCACCTTCCTCATGAACGTGCCCATTGCCGTCCTCGGCGTCGTCGGAGCGCTGGTACTGGTACCGCCGTCCAAAGCGAAGGGCATGGGCCGCATCGACTATGTCGGCGGTCTGCTGTCGATCGCCTCGGTCGGCAGCCTCGTCTACGCCACCATCGAAGGCCCGCACTTCGGCTGGGGCACCGGACCGATCACCGCGGCCGTGGCCGCCGGCCTGAGCCTGGCCGCCTTCATCGTCTGGGAGCTGCGCCACCCCAACCCCATGCTGAATGTGCGGAAGTTCAAGGAGCGCCCCTTCAGCGGCTCGATGCTCGCGGTGCTGTTCTTCTTCTTCGGCACCTTCGGCTCGATCTACTACTCCACCCAGTTCCTGCAGTTCGTCCTCGGCTACGACGCGCTGGAGACCGGCATACGACTGCTGCCACTCGCCGGAGCCGTCTTCGTCGGTGCCGCGGTGACCGGCAAGCTTGCCCCGAAGCTGGGCGTGAAGCTGATGGTCGGGGCCGGCATGGCCATCGGCACGGCCGGCGTCTTCCTGCTCACCCAGATCGAGTCGGGCTCGACCTACACAGACTTCCTGACGCCCCTGCTCCTGCTCGGCTTCGCCATCGGGCTGAGCCTGTCCCCGGCCACCGACACCATCATGGGCGCCTTCCCCGAATCGGAGCTCGGCGTCGGCGGCGGCGCCAACGACACCGCGCTGGAGCTCGGCTGCGCCCTGGGCATCGCCGTCCTCGGGTCACTGCTGGCCACGTCCTACAAGGACAAGCTGACCGAGCTCGTCGGCGGCCACCTCCCGGCCGCCGCGATGGACACCGCCAAGGACTCGGTGGGCGGCGGCATCGCGGTCGCCGAACAGGTCGCCCTGAACCCCCAGGGCGGCGCCCAACAGGCCCAGGCCCTGCTCGGCGCGGTGCACGAGTCCTTCGCCCACTCCATCGCCCACACCAGCCTCATCGGCGGCATCATCATGGCCGCCGGCACGCTGATCGTCATCGCCGTCCTGCCCGGCCGCAAGCGCGTCGCGAAGCACCGTCAGGAGCAGACGGACGGGACGGCGAGGCAGACCGAGACCGTAGGCGCCGCCTGAACCCCACGGCATGACCGCGGCTCATGGCCGCCGACCGGAGGCCGGACAGCGTTCCGGCCTCCTCCACCAAGGACGGGCCGTACCTGAGCGGTGCACGGCCCCGGACGGTGCCGGAAGGGACAGCCGGCACCCTCCTCTTGCTGCGTGCGTCCAGGATGCCGACCGGGAAGAACCGAGTGGCCCCCGGCTGGGACTTCCCGGTGCGACGGAAGGGGGTGCACCAGGCAGGAAGTCGCCCGGAGGCAGCGCCTTGGCACCGGGTCCGCTCGCAGTTCCGCGCCGGCGGCCGGGCCGCGGCTCAGCCGTCGCCGCCGGCCTCCGGGGCGACCGAGGCCGCCACCTCTTCTACAACAACGCCCGCCCGCTCCTCCGGCACGCCGGCCGCGATGAGCGTGGTGACGGCCACCCGGGTGCCGTCGTCCTCCAGAGCCCCGGTGTTGACCTCTTCCAGCAGGGCGAGCGCCATCGCCTCCAGAGCGGCGCTGAGCACCGCGGGCGGCAGATGAGAGTGGAAGACTCCGTCCCGCTGGCCCCGCTCCACGACGGCCGTCGCCCTGACACGGGCGGGTTCGAGGATCTCGGCGACCCTTTCGACGCCGAGATCCCGCTGGGCGAGCGCCAGGAGCATCCGGTACCGGTCTCCCACCGGCCACATCGCCAACGAGAAGCGCGCGAGCGCCCGCTCGGCCGGCTCCGTCGCCTCCGCCGCGCCTGCCACGGCGCCCTGAAGAGCCTCGGCGGCCTCCTCGGCCAGCGCCTCCAGGAGCGCGGCACGTCCGGGGAAGTGCCCGAAGAGCGTTCGCCTGACGACACCGGAGGCGCGCGCCAGCTCCTCCAGGGTGGTGTCGGGGTTTCGCCCGAGCTCCTGGCGAGCGGTGGCCAGGATGCGTGCCCGGTTGGACCGTGCGTTGCGTCGCTGCGGCACGCGGCCGACGGGCTGGGGCACGGAAGGAACCTCGAAGAGTCCGGACGGAAACGGGAACCACCATTCTGGCACGCGAGCCGCTGCACGATCCGCGGCCGTATCCAGAGCCGGCCTGCCTGATCAGGCGGGAATCTCCTTGATGTCGGACGGCTCCTCGGGCTCGATGCCGTTGACACGGTGGCGGAAGTCGCTGGAGGCGGGATAGGCGGCGCGGCGCGACCGCATGATGGAACCCAGGGGACGGTGGGCCTCCAGGGCGTGCCAGGGGCTGAAGGACAGGACGTCGTCCGCGTAACGGCGGCGGGCGTCGCTGTAGGCGTCCTGCGCGGGCAGGTGCAGCACCGCCACGGTCTCGTGCGGGGACAGTTCCTCGGGCCACAGGACCGAGGCGTCCTCCACGGGCATCCGTTCGACGTCCGTGCACAGCTGGGCGCGGATGTCGTACTCGGCGCTGTCGTGCGCGAAGAAGTCGACGACGAGGTCGCGCAGCGCCGACTCGCCGGCCTTCTTGTGGACGCGGCTGCCGGTGAGGGCTCTCACGTTCGCCGAGCGGGGCGCGGCGGAGATCTTCGCGACATGGTCGCCGTAGCGCAGCGCGGCCATGGAGTGGAAGGTCTCGCCGAGGATGTGATCGTTGGCGGCGGCCAGGGTCTCGACGGTCGGCGGGAGCGGGCGTCCGGAGCGGGTGAGTGCCTTGGCGGCCACGCGGGCGGCCGCGCCGGTGAGCTGGAGCTGCTGGTCGCTCTGGCGGGGCTGCTTCTCCAGCAGGTCCTGGAGCTTGGCGTACTCGGCGATGTTGCCGAAGGGCAGCGTGGGGTGGTTGACCAGGAGGAAGTCCTGGGTGGTGAAGCCGTCGTCGATGGCGCGGGGTCCGGGTGCGCCGATCACCTTGATCGCGATGCCGCGCTGCACGGGCACCTGGTCGGAGCGCAGGTCGCCGGGGGCGGAGGAGAAGCGGACGATCACCGGGTAGGTGGCCGGTTCGGCGAAGAGGCCCTGAGCGAGGTGGGCGGGCAGGTTGGGCTGGACGCGCAGTTCGCCGGCGAGGACGCCGTGACTCTTGGCGTGGGCGTCGCGCAGGCCGTGCCGGTGTTTGTCGGCGACCTGCTGGTTGGCCTTGCCCATGGCCGCGACGACCTGGCGGACGAGTTCGTCCTCGTCCGGAAAGGGCTGTTCGAGGTCGGGGCTGTAGCGGACGTACGAGGTCATGGGGAGTGCCTTCGCGCGGGGTGGGGGGTCAGTTGCTGCTGAGCCAGCGGATGGCGGACAAGCTGGGCATGAAGAAGTACTCGCCGCCGAGGAGGGTGTTGAAGGACTGGATGTTCTGCACCCGGCGGGGCGGGGTCCCGGGCACGGTGAAGTAGGCGCCCTTGTCCTGGAGCGAGATCATCGGGTCCTTCTCCTTACCCAGGCCCATGAAGTTGCCGGAGCCGACCCATTCGCTCTGGAGGAACTCGACGTTGTCGATGGCGCGGGCGCCGAGGGCGATGAAGTCCAGGCCGCGCGGTGTGCCGTCGTCCTTGAGGCGATCCGGGGGCAGAGGGGTGCCGTAGGAGGTGCCGCGCCGGATGATGCGGCGGATGTTGACGTCGGTGAGAACCGTGAGCTTGGTGTCGCGCGGGTTCATCCGGCGGATGTGCGAGCCGAGCGGGGTGCACAGTCCGCGTGGGTCGGCGGAGTAGTCGAAGTCGTTGATCCGGTTCGGGTCCTCACCGATCGCGGGGGTGTCGCGCTCCGGGGTCAGGGCGAGAGGTGCGCCGCTGCGCCAGCGGCCGACGAGCTTGGCGGCCAGCAGTTCGCGTTCGGCTTCGGTGGAGGCGTTGTCGTGCAGCCACTTGTTGAAGGCGGCGACGTGGGAGTGGTACTTGCGGAAGACGACGTACGTGCCGTTGCGGCCGAGGACGTCCGGGGCCGGTACGGGCAGCGGCGTACCGGTCTCGCTCGGGTAGCCGAGGACGAACTCACCGGCCTTGATGGGCCGTCCGTCGCCGGGCAGGGGTTCGGCGCCGCTGCCCTCGATCACCGGCTGGCTGAAGCCGTCCCGGTATCCGAAGACGTTGAACCCGTCGGCCGCGAAGTCCTGGTGCGACAGCAGCCGGACGCCAGGGACCTCGCCCAGTTCCTTTTCATAGGCGCCGACTTCGGCCCGCCAGTCGTCCTCGCTGGCGGCATACACCGTGACGGCGATGTGCACGCGCGGGGTGCCGAAGGGGAACTCCCAGCGGTCCGGGGCGTTCACGCCGGTGTCCCGCAGCCGCTCGGCGCGGGCGGCCATCCCGGCACGGAAGTTGGCGGGGAAGGAGGCCAGTGACTCCTGCGGTACGCCGAGCGCCACCAGCCCCTGGTAGCTGAGGGCGAGAGCCAGCCAGGACGGCTGCGGCTCGTCCCAGCGGGCCGCCGAGGTCACCCGCGGGGCCAGCCGACGCAGCAGCTCCCTGCCCCCTGCAGCGTCAGTGATCTCCAGGATCGCGTGGGTACCGAAGTAGGGCTCGGGTCGGGCCCGCAGCAAGGTCGCCTGGATGTCGTCGAGATCCAGCGTGGGCGGGCGGCGCAGACGCCGGAACAGCGGAGAAGGCATGGCGCGCCTGCCGTCAGTTGAGGTCGGACAGGAACCGCTGCACGGCGGCCTCCTGCCGCTTGAGCCGACCGGCCTCCGCAACAGTGAGGTCGGGGTGCGCGACGTACCACGCCTCCGCCGGGAGCTGGTGCTTGACGATGAACTCCTTCACGTCCGGCGAGGTGATACCGGGCCATCCCTCGACGTTGCTGAACAGGTAGTCCATGAAGTCGGGGATCTTGGTGGCGAAGTCGTCGATGTAGGGGTCCCACTCGCCGTCGAAGGCAGTCGCGAACAGCAGCTTCGTGTCGTTCTCCAGGAACACGAACCGCATGTTGTGCAGCGTGCCGACCTGACCTGCGCCCGCCAGGTTCCCGCCGACCAGCTTGAAGAACTTCCGCAGCTGCTTCGCGCCGTCCGGCTTCAGCGGCAGGATGGTCGTCAGCTCGGACACCTCGCCGCTCTTGGCGCCGATCCGGCCGGCAGTGGTGACGGCGTGCTCGGCCATCTCCTCCTTGTCGGCCAGAAGCTCGGCGATACGCAACTTCAGCGCGATCTTCGCGTCCGCCAGCGCCGAGTCGACCTTCTCCCGGACGGCCTCAGGCAGCTTCTGGAAGCTGTCCTGCAGATCCTTTTCGCCCATGGCACTTCTCCTCGGGATCGAGCGCCCACGCTGTCAGCCGGCGCAGAATTTCCCATTCGGCCAGGTAAGGGATGCCACGGCGGCATCCGAAGGTGCCCACCCACACCCACTGACCATCTCAGCAGAACTGATTAAAGCATCAGACAAGCAGTCCCGCCTGTCAACGCACGACACCCGATCGGAGGCATGCCGCCGGATCCCTACCGGCGACGTTTCCTTGGCGCCTTCCACCGCAGCCACCGCTCTTGCGCAGGGAGGCCCGAGCAGCCGCGGCGCGACAGCCCGCTCCAGCCACCTTCCCCTCGTTCACGCACGTCGACAACCCGAGCAAGGCGCTTGTCCGACCACCACCTCCGCACCGAATTCGACTCGCTCCCGCTCCACGCGCGGCGTCACGACGACATCCACATGCGGCATCCATGCCAGCAGCACCAAGCAGCCTTCAGACCGGCCCGGCACCTTCCAGCGAGAAATCGTTCCACGCGCTGCCGGGAGCGGTTGCACTCCGCGATCTGGCGTACGCGGATGCCACGAGGCGTTCTTGTCGATGTCGGGCCGGCCCCTTGAGCAGCTGATCGGCCGGTACCTGTTCGACGTCTTCCCCCACAATCCGAACGACCCGCCGCGACCGGTATGCGCAACCTGTATGCCTCACTGCGCCAGTCGCGGACACCGGCGAGCCCGACACCATGGCCGTGCAGACCACGACGTGGGGTACCCCGACCGGCCCGGGGTGTGGGACGAGCCGTACTGGAGCCCGGTCGCTCCTGACGGCACCGTGGCTCTGCTGCTGCACCGGGTCGAAGCGGTCGCCGAACTCATCCGCGCCCGCGGCGGCCGACCGGGCGGACCGCGCGCCGACCGGGCGGACCGCGCGCCGAGCGAGCTCTACACCCGCCCCCGGAAGTTGCAAGAGGTCAACGAGCGCCTGCGTCAAGCCCACGCCCGGGAGGGAGAGGTCGCCCTCCACCTGCAGGAGGCGATGCTGCCCGCGCCCCGCCGCTCGGCCACCACCGGGCCGCGGTGTGCCACCGGCCAGCGGTGGGAGCCTGAACGTGTGCAGCGACCGGTACGCCCTCGTCGACCTGCCTGAGGGCTGCCGCACGGCCGTCGCCCCGAACACAGCGCCGCGGACCCGGACCAGCTCGCCGACACACTTCTGACCCGCCTCATTCCTGCGGCCGACCTCACCGACGACACCGCCCTCATCATGATCCGCCTGTAGACGAAAAGCCCGAGGACCTCGCCGCCACCGGATCGGGAGCGGTAGACCCAGCGGACGCCCCCTCACGAGCACGCGAACCTCGTGTCACGGAACGTCACTATCGAGAGGCGGATAGGCAGCGGCAGTCAACAACTCGGCAGCCAGCGCCCCGGCCACTGCAAGCTGCCCACCGCCACCCGATCGAGGGCTCCGCCCGGCGGTCACCAATCGCACATGACGACCCATCAGAAACCGCGCTGTCCGCGCGTCAGACGTGCGTCACGTGCGTCGAATATGCGTCAAGATATCGCACCTGACGCACGTAACGCCCACAACGCACACTCGGAGAAACGCCAGGTCAGCGGCCCTTTTCAGCAGGCTCAAGGATCGCGACGCACTCGACATGATGGGTCATCGGGAACAGGTCGAACGCCCGCAGCGTGCGCACCCGGTAGCCGCCCTCCTTGAAGTAGGCGATGTCGCGGGCCAGGGCCGCCGGGTCGCAGGCCACGTAGGCGATGCGGCGGGCGCCCAGGCCCGCGAGGTGCTTGACCGTCTGCTTGCCCGCGCCCGCGCGGGGCGGGTCCAGGACGATGAGGTCGACCTCCGTGATGCGGGTGCGCGGGAGGACGGTCTCCACCTTGCCCTGCTCGATGCGCACGCGGTCGTAGGCCTCGAGGTTGTGCCGGGCGTCCTCGACCGCGCGCTTGCCGGACTCGATGCCCAGGACCGCGCCCTGGTCGCCTACGCGGTCGGCGATCGCGCCCGCGAAGAGGCCGACGCCGCAGTAGAGGTCCAGGGCCGTGTCGCCCTTGCGGGGCATCAGGCCCTGCATGACGGCGAGGACCAGGGTCTGGGCGGCCTTCGGGTGGACCTGCCAGAAGCCGCCGTTGCCGACCCGGTACGTGCGGTCGTCGGCGCGCTCGCGGACGAAGGGGCGGCCGTGGACCCGGTGCACGCCGCCGTCGTTCTCGTCGACGCGGAGGACCGAGACCGGCTTGTCCAGCTCCACCAGCGGGAGACGGCCGCCGGGGCGGGGGGTCAGGACCACCTGACGGTCGCCCGAGCCGGTCGCGGCGATCGCCTCCACCGAGGCCATGCCCTCCCAGGTGTGCTTCTCGATGCCGAGTTCCGTGACGCCGGGAGAGGCGATCATGCAGTGGTCGATCACCTCGACCTCGTGCGAGCGGTGCTTGCGCAGGCCCGCGTGGCCCTCGGCGTCGACCGCGTACTGCACGCGGGTACGCCACTGCGGGACCTCGCCCGCCGGGAGCTTGTCGCCCTCGGCCGGCATCACGGTGCCGTCCCAGCCGGCCTCCTCCGGGGTGAGCCCGGCGAGGCGCTGGAGCTGCTCGGCGATGACCTCGCCCTTGAGGCGGCGCTGCGCGCCCGGCTTGGCGTGCTGCCAGTCGCAGCCGCCGCACTTGCCCGGTCCCGCGAAGGGGCAGGGGGCCTCCACCCGGTCCTTGGAGGCGTCCAGGATCGTGATCGCGTCCGCGCGCAGGTAGCGGGAGGTCTCGTCGCCCTCCGTCACCTTCGCCACGACCCGCTCGCCCGGCAGCGCGTGCCGGACGAAGAGGACCCGGCCGCCCTCCGTCCGCGCGATGCAGTGGCCGCCGTGCGCCACCGGGCCGACCTCGACCTCGTACTCTTCCCCGATCAACGAAGGAACAGGTGCGTTCTGCATGAGCGGGTTACTCCAGGGGAAGAGAGATGTGGGCTGCCGCAGGGCGGCAGCCCACCAGTCTACGTGCCCTTGCCGGCCGGTTCCTTCGTGCGCTTCTCGACCGGGCCGCGCCGCACCGAACCCGGCGCGTTCCAGTCCTGTCCCTTACGGGCCCGCTTCTTCGCGGCCTCGGACGAGCGGAGCTGGTACGGGACCGAGGTGACCATCACGCCCGGGGTGAAGAGCAGCCGGCCCTTGAGCCGCAGCGCGCTCTGGTTGTGCAGCAGGTGCTCGTACCAGTGGCCGACGACGTACTCGGGGATGTAGACCGAGACGGCGTCCCGCGGGCTCTCGCGGCGGATGTTCTTGACGTACTCGATGACCGGCCGGGTGATCTCGCGGTACGGCGAGTCGAGGATCTTCAGCGGTACGTTGATCCCTCGCCGGTCCCACTCCTCCCGCAGCGCCTTGGTCTCGGCCGGGTCGACGTTGACGCTCAGCGCCTCCAGCTCGTGGGCGTGCAGCAGCTTCGCGTACGCGAGGGCGCGCAGCGTCGGCTTGTGCAGCTTGGAGACGAGGACGACGGAGCGGACCCGGGAGGGGCGGACGTACTCGTCGGGGCGCTCCTCGGCCGCCGCGATCTCCTCCGCCACCGAGTCGTAGTGGCGCCGGATCGCCGACATCGTCCCGTAGAAGATCACCATGCCGAGCAGCGCGACCCAGGCGCCGTGGGTGAACTTCGTGGCGAGGACGACGACCAGGACCAGGCCGGTGAAGAAGGCGCCGAAGGCGTTGATCGCGCGGGAGCGGATCATGTGGCGGCGCTTGGCCGGGTCCTTCTCGGTCTTCAGGTGCCGGTTCCAGTGCCGGACCATGCCGGTCTGGCTGAGGGTGAAGGAGACGAAGACGCCGACGATGTACAGCTGGATCAGCTTCGTCGAGTCGGCCCCGTAGACCCACACCAGCAGCATGGCGGCGCCGGCGAGGAGCACGATGCCGTTGGAGAAGGTGAGCCGGTCGCCGCGGGTGTGCAGCTGGCGCGGCAGGTACCGGTCCTGGGCGAGGATCGAGCCGAGGAGCGGGAAGCCGTTGTACGCCGTGTTGGCGGCCAGGAAGAGGACAAGCGCCGTGGCGGCGGCGAGGACGACGAAGAGGAACGTTCCATCGCCGAAGACCGCCGCGGCGACCTGCGAGATGACCGGGTCCTGTACGTAGCTCTCGCCGACGGGCTGACCGTTGCTCAGCAGGTCGTGCGCCGGGTTCTCGGCCATCCGTACGTCGGTGGCCATCGCCAGGAAGATGATGCCGCAGAACATGGTGACGGCCAGGCCGCCCATGAGCGCGAGCGTGGTGGCCGCGTTCTTCGACTTCGGCTTGCGGAAGGCGGGCACGCCGTTGGAGATCGCCTCGACGCCGGTGAGGGCGGCGCAGCCGGAGGAGAAGGCGCGGAGCAGCAGGAAGACCAGTGCGAAGCCGGCCAGGCCCTCGTGCTCGGGCTTGATCTCGAAGTCGGCGGTGGGCGCCTTCATGGTGTCGTCGAGGACGAGCCCCTTGTACGCGCCCCAGGCGATCATGATGAAGACGCCGACGACGAAGACGTACGTCGGGATGGCGAAGAGGCTGCCCGACTCCTTGACCCCGCGCAGGTTCATCAGCGTCAGGAGCAGGATGACGGCGACCGCGCAGAGGACCTTGTTCTCGACGACGAACGGGATGGCCGAGCCGAGGTTCTCGATTCCGGAGGAGATCGAGACGGCGACGGTCAGGACGTAGTCGACGAGCAGCGCGCTGGCGACGGTGAGGCCGGCCTTCGGGCCGAGGTTGGTGTTGGCGACCTCGTAGTCGCCGCCGCCGCTCGGATAGGCGTGCACGTTCTGCCGGTAGGAGGCGACGACCGTGAACATCAGGACGACGACCGCCAGCGCGATCCACGGGCTGAAGTGGTAGGCCGACAGACCCGCGATCGACAGGACGAGCAGCACCTCGCCGGGTGCGTACGCCACCGAGGACAGCGGGTCGGAGGCGAAGACGGGGAGAGCGATGCGCTTCGGGAGCAGGGTCTCCCCGAGCTTGTCGCTGCGCAGAGCCCGTCCGATCAGGATGCGTTTGGGCAGGTCGGTCAGTTTGGACACAACAGAGGATCGTAAGCGCTAAGAATTCGTCAGGCTCACCTCGGGCCCCCATCCACACCGAATCTCCCTGGCCGAGACCTGACAGGGGCCTCGGATGCGGTCCCGCCCGGCGTTGCCGCATAAGCTCGGACCGGGCAGCACGGCAGGGCGCTGCCCGCCACGGCCCGGGCCAGTCGGGTGAGGAAAGTTGTGAGCAGGGTGTTTTCGCAGGTCAGCAAGACGATCAGGAGTGCGGGGTAAGGGGACGTGCACATCGTCATCATGGGCTGCGGGCGAGTGGGAGCCGCTCTCGCGCAGACCCTGGAGCAGCAGGGGCACACCGTCGCGGTCGTGGACCAGGACCCGACGGCTTTCCGCCGTCTCGGCTCCGGTTTCGGCGGACGTCGTGTCACCGGCGTCGGGTTCGACCAGGACACCCTGCGTGAGGCGGGGATCGAGGAGGCCGGCGCCTTCGCCGCCGTGAGCAGCGGCGACAACTCGAACATCATCGCGGCGCGCGTCGCGCGCGAGATGTTCGGCATCGAGAACGTGGCGGCCCGGATCTACGACCCGCGGCGCGCCGAGGTCTACCAGCGGCTCGGCATCCCGACGGTCGCGACGGTCCGCTGGACCGCCGACCAGATGCTGCGGCGGCTGCTGCCGTCCGGCGCGGAGCCGCTGTGGAGCGACCCGAGCGGTGGCGTGCAGCTGGCGGAGGTGCACACCTCCCCCGCGTGGATCGGTCACAAGGTCAGCAGGCTGCAGGACGAGACGGGTGTGCGCGTGGCGTTCCTCACCCGGCTGGGCGAGGCGGTCATCCCGTCCTCGCAGACGGTGCTGCAGGAGGGCGACCTCGTGCACGTGATGATGCGGACCGACGAGGTGGCCAAGGTCGAGGCGGCCTTCGCCGAGGGTCCTGAGGAGGGCGGTCACTGATGCGTGTCGCAATCGCGGGCGCGGGTGCGGTGGGCCGTTCCATCGCGGGCGAGCTCCTGGAGAACGGCCACGAGATCCTGCTGATCGACAAGGCGCCGACCGCCATCTCGGTGGAGCGGGTGCCGCAGGCGGAGTGGCTGCTCGCCGACGCCTGCGAGATCACCTCGCTGGACGAGGCGGCGCTGCAGCGCTGCAACGTGGTCATCGCGGCCACCGGCGACGACAAGGTGAACCTGGTCGTCTCGCTGCTCGCGAAGACCGAGTACGGCGTGCCGCGCGTGGTGGCCCGGGTGAACAACCCGAAGAACGAGTGGCTCTTCAACGAGTCCTGGGGCGTGGACGTCGCCGTCTCGACGCCGCGTCTGATGTCGGCCCTGGTGGAGGAGGCGGTGAGCGTCGGCGACCTGGTCCGGCTGCTGCGCTTCAGCCACGGCGACGCGAACCTGGTGGAGCTGACGCTGCCGCCGGAGTCGGCCATCGCGGGTACGGCGGTGGGCGACGTGGCCTGGCCGCAGGACACCTCCCTGGTGACGATCATCCGCGGCTCCCGGGTCCTCACCCCGACCGCGGAGGAGACCCTGGAGGCCGGCGACGAGCTCCTCTTCGTGGCCGCCCAGGCCCGCGAGGAGCAGCTGGAGGACCTGCTCTCGGTCCGCCGCGACGAGGGCGCGTAAAGCCGTAGACGGTACGAGGAAGGGCCCGGGACCTCTCAAGGTCCCGGGCCCTTCCTCGTACCGTCTACGCCTCCGGTTCGGACGGGCTACGCCTCCGGCTGGCCGGCCGCGGCCTCCTTGCGGGCCTTCTCGGCCGCCTCCTCCGCGTCCATCTCGGCGAAGACGTCGATCGGCGGCGGGGCCTTCGCCAGGAAGACCCACGTCAGGTAGACCGCGAGCAGGAACGGCGGGATCTTCAGCGCGATGAGCACCCAGCCGAACTGGGTGGTGTCGGCCCACCAGTAGAGCGGGAAGAGGATCGCGCACTTGGCCAGCAGGATCAGGCCCCAGGCCCAGCTCGCCTTGGTGTACGCCTTCTTCCGACCGGGGTTACGGGTCCGCCAGGAGAGGTTCTCCTTGAAGACCGGGCCCAGGATGAGGCCGATCAGCGGCACACCGGCGAGCGCGGTGATGATGTACGCGAGGGCCAGGCCCAGCGTGTACAGCATGCCCGGCAGATAGAAGTCCTTGGCGTTGCCGGTCATCATCGCGAAGACCACACCGAAGGCCACGCCGAAGACACCGCTGAAGGCGTGCTTGACCGTGTCCCGGCGGATCAGCCGGACGGCGACCAGGACCAGCGAGACCGCGAGCGCCGCGATGGCCGAGACGTGCAGGTTCTTGTTGATCGTGAAGATCGTGACGAAGAGCAGACCGGGCACGACCGTCTCGATCATGCCGCGCAGGCCGCCGAAGGCCTCGAAGAGCGCGGCCTCGGTGACCTCCTTGGAGGCCTGGTCCTGCTGGGCGCCCTGGTTGTCCGGGGCGTCCTGATCCGTCGTCGGCTTGTCGAGCGACGTCACCGGCTACTCCTGTCCGAGCGGTCGGAGCTCGTATTTGGGGTTGAAGAGGACCCGCCGGCCGTGGCTCATGGAGATCCGGCCGGAGGCGATCAGCTTGCGGCCCGGCTCTATGCCCACGATGGACCGCCGGCCCAGCCACACCACGTCCAGCGGGGCCGTGCCGTCGAACAGCTCGGCCTCGAGGGCGGGCACACCGGCCCGGGGGCGCAGCGTGACCGTGCGCAAGGTACCAGTCACCTTGACTATCTGGCGGTCCGAACAGTCCGAGATGCGCGTGCAGCCCGAGGCCTCGGCGTCCTCCTGGAGCTCTTCGGACTCCAGTTCCTCCTGCGAGGAGGACAGCCGGTCGAGCATCCGGCGGAAGCGGCCGGCCGGCTTCTCTGTACGGGGTGCGGCACTCATACATAGAGCGTACCGGCCCTCACCGACAGCGGAACCGGCCCGGATCGCCCCGGACCTGGTCCCGTTTCCGCGGTCCCGTATCAGTGCTCGAAGCGGTAGCCCATCCCCGGCTCCGTGACGAAGTGCTTCGGGTGCGAGGGGTCGGCCTCCAGCTTGCGCCGCAGCTGCGCCATGTAGACCCGGAGGTAGTTGGTCTCGGTGCCGTACGACGGGCCCCAGACCTCCTGCAGGAGCTGCTTCTGGCTCACCAGGCGCCCGCTGTTGCGGACGAGCACCTCGAGGAGGTGCCACTCGGTCGGCGTGAGGCGGACGTCCCGCCCGTCCCGGTGGACCTTCTTCGCGGCCAGGTCGACCGTGAAGCCCTCGGTCTCGACCGTCACGACCCCGTCGTCCCCGCCACCGACCGGCTCGGCCCTGCGCACGGCGGCGCGCAGCCGGGCCAGCAGCTCGTCCATGCCGAAGGGCTTGGTGACGTAGTCGTCGGCGCCGGCGTCGAGGGCCTCGACCTTCTCGTCGGAGGTCTGGCGCGCGGAGAGCACCAGGATCGGCACGCGGGTCCAGCCGCGCAGGCCCTTGATGACCTCGACACCGTCGAGGTCCGGCAGGCCGAGGTCGAGGACGACCACGTCGGGGTGGCGTTCGGCGGCGAGCCGAAGGGCGGTGGCGCCGTCGGGGGCCGCGTCCACCTCGTACTTGCGCGCCTTGAGGTTGATCACCAGCGCGCGGACGATCTGCGGCTCGTCGTCGACGACGAGAACCCGGGTCATCGAAGGCTTCCTTCTCTCTGCTTGGTACGTCTGGAAGAACGGGGTCGTCCGGGAGGACGGGTCGTGCCGGAGGACGGGGTCGTCCCGGAGGACGGGGTGGGTCGTGGGGTCACCTGGTGATCCGCGTGGCGGTGGACAGGTCGGAGTCCGAGGGCGGCAGCTGACCGTTCACGGCCTTGAGGGTCAGCGTCATCGTCAGGCCGCCTCCGGGAGTGTCCTCCGCGGTGATCGTGCCCCCCATGGCCTCGACGAAGCCCCGGGCGACCGCGAGGCCGAGGCCGACGCCGGAGCCCCGCGGGGCGTCCCCGAAGCGCTGGAACGGCTCGAAGACGCGCTCCTTGCTCTCGTCCGGCACCCCGGGCCCCCGGTCGACGACGCGCAGCTCGACCCGGTCGCCCAGGGCGCTCGCGGAGACGGTCACCGGCGTCCCGTCGGGGCTGTACTTGACCGCGTTCTCGACGACGTTGGCGACGACCCGCTCCAGGAGCCCCTTGTCGACCTCCACCATCGGAAGGGTCTCGGGGATGTCCAGCTCGGCGCTCCCGTCCGGCACACCGCCGAGGGCCATGGGAACCACCTCGTCCAGGTCGATGGGGCGGATCAGGGGGGTGACCGTACCGGTCTGGAGCCGGGACATGTCGAGGAGATTACCGACCAGGTGGTCCAGCCGGTCCGCTCCTTCCTCGATGCCCGCGAGAAGTTCCGCCCGGTCCTCCTCGGACCAGTCGACGTCGTCGGAGCGCAGGGAGGTGACGGAGGCCTTGATGCCGGCGAGCGGGGTACGCAGGTCATGGCTGACGGCCGCGAGGAGCGAGGTGCGGATCTTGTTGCCCTCGGCCAGCTTGCGGGCGCTCTCCGCCTCGCCGACGAGCCGCTGGCGGTCCAGGACGACCGCGGCCTGGGCGGCGAAGGCGCCGAGGACACGACGGTCCTCGGCGGGCAGGACGCGGCCGGTCAGCGCGAGCGCCATGTGCTCGCCGACGGGCATGTCCACGTCCGCGTCCTCGGGGCGGGCGACGGGGCGCTGTCCGACACTCGCCGCGCAGACCCAGGGCTCGACGTCGCTCTCGCGTTCGAGGAGGGCGACCGACTCCATGGAGAAGGTCTCCCGGACGCGCTCCAGCAAGGCCTCCAGGCTGGTCTCCCCGCGCAGCACGCTCCCCGCCAGGTACGAGAGCACCTCTGACTCGGCGCGCAGCCGGGCGGCCTGGTGGGTGCGCCGGGCGGCGAGGTCGACGACCGAGGCGACGGAGACGGCGACGCCGAAGAATACGGCGATGGCGACGATGTTCCGGGGGTCGGCGATGGTCAGCTGGTGCACCGGCGGGGTGAAGAACCAGTTCAGCAGGAACGAGCCGAAGGCGACCGACGCGAGGGCCGGCAGGAGCCCGCCGAGCAGCGCCGAGGCCACGGTCAGCGCCAGGAACAGCAGCATGTCGTTGGCGAGGCCGAGGTCGGCGTCGATGTGCGTGAGGAGCAGGGTGAGCAGCGCGGGACCCGCGATGCCGACCAGCCAGCCCCAGATGATCCGGGAGCGCCCGAGCCGGGCGCCCCGGGCGACGGGCAGGCCGCGGCCCTTGGCGACCTCGTCGTGGGTGACGATGTGGACGTCGAGATCGGGGCCCGACTCCCGGGCGACGGTCTGGCCGACGCCCGGGCCGAACATGTACTGCCAGGTCTTGCGGCGGCTGGAGCCGAGGACGATCTGCGTGGCGTTGACCCCGCGGGCGAACTCCAGGAGCCCGGAGGAGATGTCGTCGCCGATGACGTGGTGGAACGTTCCGCCGAGATCCTCGACCAGCGTGCGCTGGACCGCGAGCTCCTTGGGCGAGGCGGCCGTGAGGCCGTCGCTGCGGGCGATGTAGACGGCGAGCACCTCGCCGCCGGCGCCCTTCTCCGCCAGCCGCGCGGCGCGGCGGATGAGGGTGCGGCCCTCGGGGCCGCCGGTGAGGCCGACGACGATCCGCTCGCGGGCCTGCCAGGTGGAGCGGATGCCGTGCTCGCCCCGGTACTGCTGGAGGTACTCGTCGACCCGGTCGGCGGTCCAGAGCAGGGCCAGTTCACGCAGGGCCGTGAGGTTGCCGGGGCGGAAGTAGTTGGCGAGGGACGCGTCGATCCGGTCCGGTTTGTAGATGTTGCCGTGGGCCATGCGGCGGCGCAGGGCCTGGGGCGACATGTCGACCAGCTCGATCTGGTCCGCGCGGCGCACGACCTCGTCGGGGACGGTCTCCTGCTGGCGCACGCCGGTGATCGACTCGACGACGTCGCCCAGCGATTCGAGGTGCTGGATGTTGACGGTGGATATGACGTCGATCCCGGCGGCGAGCAGCTCCTCGACGTCCTGCCAGCGCTTGGAGTTCCGGGAGCCCGGCACATTGGTGTGGGCCAGCTCGTCCACGAGGGCGACGGCGGGCTTCCTGGCGAGGACGGCGTCGACGTCCATCTCGGTGAAGGTGGCGCCCCGGTACTGGAGGGTGGCGCGCGGGACCTGCTCCAGGCCGTGCAGCATCACCTCGGTGCGCGGCCGCCCGTGGTGCTCCACCAGGGCGACGACGCAGTCGGTGCCCCGCTCGACACGGCGATGTCCCTCGGAGAGCATCGCGTACGTCTTGCCGACGCCCGGTGCCGCGCCGAGGTAGATCCGTAGCTTGCCGCGTCCCATGCCATGACCCTACGTCCAGAGAATCGGACATTCCGCACCAGGGGCAAGCGCGACAAGCTGTATTGACGTGATTCTGATGGCTCCGGGAGCGATCCGGCGGAAAGGTGGCTGGCGCTTCCCCGCGGGGCCGCTATGCCCTTCCGTGGGGCGCCCAAGGCTCCGGGCCGCGCGGCTGGCGGCCCACCGGCGGCGCGGGATCGGATATTGGATATTGGACAGTGGATATTGGATCCGATATTCCCCCGGCGTCAGTGCTCGATGATCTCGCCGTCGTTCAGTTCGAGCACCCGGTCCGCGAGGCCCAGGAGCTGGGCGTCGTGGGTGGCCACCAGGGCCGTCACGCCCTCGCTGCGGACCACCGCGCGCAGCAGGTGCATCACCGCGAGTCCGGTCTCGGCGTCGAGCTGACCGGTCGGCTCGTCGGCGATCAGCAGGGCCGGCTTGTTGGCGAGGGCCCGGGCGATGGCGACGCGCTGCTGCTGGCCGCCGGAGAGCTCACCGGGCCGCTGGGACGCGTGGTCGGCGAGGCCGACCAGGGCGAGCAGGAGCGCCACCCGCTCCTCGCGCTCCTCGGGGTCGGCCTTGCGCAGCCGCAGCGGTACGCCCACGTTCTCGGCGGCGGTCAGGATCGGGATGAGCCCGAAGGACTGGAAGATGAAGCCGATCCGGTCCCGGCGCAGCGCCAGGAGCCCGTCCTCGCCGAGCTCCGCGAGGTCGGTGCCGTCGATGGTGATCCGGCCGCCGTCGGGGGCGTCCAGGCCGCCGACCAGGTTCAGCAGGGTGGTCTTGCCGGAGCCGGAGCGGCCCTTCAGGGCGACGAGCTCCCCGCGCGGGAGGTCGAAGGAGACCCCGCGCAGCGCGTGGACGGCGGCCTCACCCGTACCGTACGAGCGGCGCAGCTCCTCGACGCGGACCATGGGTCCGCCGGTCGGGTCCTCGGCGACGGCCGTGCCGGACCGGGCGCTGCTCTCACTCATCGCTGTGCTCCCCCTCGTCGAACGTGTGCGCCCGTCAGTATGGGCCGCCGGGGGCCCGCCCGACCAGGGTCCGGACGTGCCGGTGGGCCGTATTCCGGACAAGTTGTCCGGAATACGGCCCACCGGCCTCGTTCACGAGGGAGTACGGATACGGGGTCAGCGGACCTCGGTGATCTCCGGTCCGCGCTGGAGCTGGCCCATGCCTCCGGAGAAGCGGGAGCCCTCCTGCTCGTCCTGCTGCACGCCGTCCGGCACCATCTGCGCGTCGTTGGGCAGTTTGAGGACGATCGGGTCGCGCGGGGCCATCGGGCCCTCGCCCCGGACCACCACGGTGTCCCGGACGATCTGCTCCAGCAGACCGGCGGCCTCGGGCTGGACCGCTCCCTGGCCGGAGATGACTCCGCGCAGGAACCAGCGGGGCCCGTCGACGCCCACGAAACGCACCAGCTGCACACCGCCGGTGCCGTCCGGCAGCTGCACGGGGACCTGCGCCCGCAGCTCCCAGCCCAGCGGGCCCTCGACCTCGTCGATGACCCCGCCCTGCTGGGTGATGCCGGAGGCGATCTCCTCGCGGACCTCGCCCCAGATGCCTTCCTTCTTCGGCGCGGCGAAGGCCTGCAGCTGTACGGCGCTGTTCTGCAGCACGACGGTGGCCGCGACGATCGCGTCGCCCGCCACCTCGACCCGGAGCTCCATGCCCTCGACTCCGGGCACGAAGATCCCGCCGAGGTCCACCCGGCCGTCCTCCGGCTTGGAGACCTCGGAGATGTCCCACGGTCCGTCGGGCCGGGGCGCCGGCGGAAGGTTCACCCGACGCGGCGCACCGGCCGTGTCGTCAGTGTCGACCTCGTCGACGACCTGCTCGGCCTCGCCCGCCGCGTCCTCAGCGGTACCGCTCTTCTTGCGACGTCCGAACACGTCACTGTCCTTCCCGGTCGGATACGACCGAAGCGTATCGATTCCCACCCGTTGTGCCGTCCACGGCGGCATGACCGCCGGTGGACCCGAAGCCCCCCTCGGCCCGCGCCGAGCCGGGAAGCTCCGCCACCTCGTGGAAGCGCACCTTCTCGACCTGCTGGACGACCAGTTGGGCAATCCGGTCGAACCGTTCGAACCGCACGCTCTCGCGCGGGTCCAGATTGACCACGATCACCTTGATCTCTCCACGGTACCCGGCATCCACCGTCCCCGGGGCATTCACGAGCGCCACTCCGCAGCGGGCGGCCAGGCCCGAGCGCGGGTGCACGAAGGCCGCGTAGCCGTCGGGGAGCGCGATGGAGACGCCGGTGGGCAGCACGGCCCGCTCACCGGGGGCCAGGACGGCCGCCTCGGTGGTCACGAGATCGGCCCCGGCGTCGCCGGGGTGACCGTAGGCGGGGATCGGGACGTCGGGGTCGACGCGGCGGATCAGGACGTCGAGAGGGGGGTTGCTCATCAGGGGTTCACCTCGAAGGCGCGGGCGCGCCGGACCTGGTCGGGGTCGGACATGGCGGCCTGGATCTCCTCCGGGCGGCCGTTGTCGATGAAGTGGTCGACCTTGACCTCGATGAAGAGGGCGTCGGCGCGGACGGCGACGGGGCCCTCGGGCCCGCCGATCCGGCCGACGGCGGTCGAGTAGATCTTGCGCCCGTGCACGGCGGTGACCTGGGCCTCCAGGTGCAGGACGGTGCCGACGGGGACGGGCCTGGCGAAGTCGGTCTCCAGGCGTCCCGTGACGGCGATGACCCGCAGCAGCCAGTTCAGGGAGCCGAGGGTCTCGTCGAGCGCGGTGGCGAGGACGCCGCCGTGCGCGAGGCCGGGGGCGCCCTGGTGGTCGGGGGTCACCGTGAACTCGGCGGTGACGCTCACGCCCTCGCCCGCCCGCGCCTCCAGGTGCAGCCCGTGGGGCTGCCCGCCGCCGCACCCGAAGCAGTACGCGTAGTGCGCGCCGAGCAGCTCGCCCGGGGCGGGCGCGTCGGGGTGGCGTACCGGCGGTATGGCGTCGGCCGGCGGGGTGAGGGCAGGAGATGTCGCGGTCACAGGCGCAGACCTTACCCGCGAGTCCGGGCGCAGGTCGCGCCGTGCCAAGCTTGGACGCATGCAGCCTTCCGCCTCCTCCCCCGTTCCGCCCGCCGCGGCGGCCTCGGCGCCGCGTTTCGACGAGCGGTTGACCGCTCCCGGCTCCTGGTGGGTCATCACGGCTCTGCTGGGCCTCAGCGGCGGTCTGGTCATGTTCCCGCTGGGCACGGTCCCGCTGCTGGGCGGCGTGATCGCCGCGGGCGCGCTGGCGGCGGTGGCGGTGTCCTCGTACGGCTCGGTGCGGATCCGGGTGGTGTCCGGTTCGCTGGTCGCGGGTGACGCGCGGATCCCGGCGTCGGCGCTGGGGACGCCGGAGGTGCTCGACGAGGAGGAGGCGCGGGCCTGGCGCACGTACAAGGCCGATCCGCGCGCCTTCATGGTGCTGCGCAGCTATGTGCCGCGCGCGGTCCGGGTCGAGGTCACGGACCCCGAGGACCCGACTCCGTACGTCTATCTCTCCAGCCGCGACCCGGAGGGCCTGGCGGCCGCGCTCGAGGCGGCCCGCGCGGAGGGCCAGGAGGGCTAGAAGCCGATCTGCTTGGGGTTCTCGGGCTGCTCCAGCGGGGGCAGCCCCTCCAGGGCGTCCCAGGGGACCTGTCGCGCGCGCAGGTCCTTGCGGACGTGCTGGGCGAGCTTCCTGGTGTCACGGCGGTTCATCACGGCACCGACGGCCGCGCCGACCATGAACGGCATCAGGTTCGGCAGGTTGCGCACCATGCGCTTCATGATCTGCTGGCGCAGCTCGCGCTTGAGCTGGCCGCCGAGCGCCGCGTTGACGGTGGTCGGCTTGGTGGGGTCGATGCCCCGCTCCTCGGTCCAGGCGGTCAGATAGGCCGTCGACCGCTGGGTGAGCGTGCCGGGCGGCCTGAGTCCGTAGACCTCGTGGAGTTCGGCGATGAGCTTGAGCTCGATCGCGGCGACCCCGGTGATCTCGGCTGCGAGCTCGGCGGGCATGGCCGGGGGTACGGGCAGCATGGCGGCCGCGCCGACGCCGGCGCCGACGGTCGAGCTGGCGTTGCAGGCGCCCGTGATCAGTTTGTCGGCGATCTGCTCGGGGCCGAGCCCGGGAAAGTGCTTGCGCAGGGTCGCCAGGTCCCGGACGGGGACGCGCGGGGCGATCTCGATGATCCGGTCGGCGAGATAGCCGATGCCCGCTCTGGCGCTCTCGCCGCCGCGCTTCACGCCGCGTTTGACGGCGTCGATCCGCGCGCGGTCGAGCTTCATACGGTCCAGCTGGACGCGTGCCGGGTCGGCGACGCGCTTGACGAGGCGCCCACCGCGTGAAGCGTCCCGCTCCTCCGGATCCGGCACCGTGGCAGCTTCGAGCGAGGCCGAGGGGCCCCGCTCGTCGTCACGTGCGCCGAGGGAGGGCAGGAGGGCGGTCTGCTCGGCTGGCGCGGCCTCCTGGGCCACGTCCTCCGGGTTCGAGCCGCCCTGAACCGCCTCCGGCTTCCCATGAAGCCGGAAGCGTCGCTTCCGAGACGGTGAGTCGCCTGCCACGGTCGACCGATCTCAGTCGCAGTCGCGGCAGATCGGCTGACCGTTCTTCTCCCGAGCCAGCTGGCTGCGGTGGTGCACGAGGAAGCAGCTCATGCAGGTGAACTCGTCGGCCTGCTTGGGCAGGACCCGGACGGCCAGCTCCTCGTTCGAGAGGTCGGCGCCGGGCAGCTCCAGGCCTTCGGCGGCCTCGAACTCGTCGACGTCGACCGTCGAGGTCGACTTGTCGTTCCGGCGGGCCTTCAGTTCCTCAAGGCTGTCCGAATCGACGTCGTCGTCGGTCTTGCGTGGGGTGTCGTAATCCGTTGCCATGTCGCTCTCCCCCTCTGGGTGGTTGCGGTGTCTCCAGCGCACGTAACGCGTGAGAGGCCGGACTTGTGCCCGACCCGAGGCGGAGATTTTGCCTCACATCAAGGTCTGTTACTCAATCGACACCCAACCGGCCCTCTCACGAGTGATCGGCTTTGGGTGGCGAACCGGACCGTACACGGTCCTCCTGCCGCCCTTCACGGGCGCCACCCCGTGTACTTCCCGTCATTCAGGGCCCGGGAAACCCGGACTTTTCCGGGTTTTCCCATGAATTCTCGATCACGGAGAGTAGAGCGCCGGATGCACGTCCCTGTGAT
Organism: Streptomyces sp. NPDC026092; assembly: GCF_040638605.1. NCBI lineage: Bacteria > Bacillati > Actinomycetota > Actinomycetes > Kitasatosporales > Streptomycetaceae > Streptomyces > Streptomyces sp. NPDC026092. The sequence continues at coordinate 151,029 of NZ_JBEZYN010000013.1, read as the reverse complement.
CGATCACACACGTGCGTCTCAGGAGCGGACCCGGAATTCCGCGCAAAGCGAACGGAATCGGCTGGTACTCGAAGTGTGTCAGATCGGCAGAGTGACACGCATCACGAGACCGCCGCCTTCGCGGGGCTCCGCGATGATACGGCCACCGTGGGCGCGCGCGACGGAACGGGCGATCGACAGGCCGAGTCCGACGCCCTTGTCGCTCCCGGTCCGCTCCTGCCGCAGCCGTCTGAACGGCTCGAAGAGGTTGTCGATCTCGTACGCGGGAACCACGGGACCCGTGTTCGAGACGACGAGCACCGCCTGACCGCGCTCGATCCCGGTGGTGACCTCCACCCAGCCTTCCTCGGCCACGTTGTACCGCACGGCGTTCTGGACCAGGTTCAGGGCGATCCGCTCCAGGAGCACGCCATTGCCCTGGACGACGGCGAGCGCCCGCTCGCCGCGGATCTCGACGCCCTTGGCCTGGGCCTCGGCGTGCACCTGGTCGACGGCGCGCGAGGCGACCTCCGCGAGGTCGACCGGCTTGCGCTCGACGAACTGGTTGTCGCTGCGGGCGAGCAGCAGCAGGCCCTCCACCAGCTGCTCGCTGCGCTCGTTGGTGGCGAGCAGGGTCTTGCCGAGCTGCTGGAGCTCGACCGGTGCCCCGGGGTCGGAGAGGTGGACCTCCAGGAGCGTGCGGTTGATCGCCAGCGGGGTGCGCAGCTCGTGCGAGGCGTTGGCGACGAACCGCTGCTGGGCGGTGAAGGCCCGCTCCAGGCGCTCCAGCATCTCGTCGAAGGTGTCCGCGAGCTCCTTGAGCTCGTCGTCCGGGCCGTCCAGCTCGATCCGGCGTGCCAGGTCGGAGCCGGCCACCTGGCGGGCGGTCCGGGTGATACGGCCCAGCGGGGAGAGCACCCGGCCCGCCATGGCGTAGCCGAACGCGAAGGCGATGATGCTCAGGCCGAGCAGGGCGAAGAGGGAGCGGCGCAGGAGGTCCTCGAGCGCCATTTCCCGCTGCTTCTGGAGGCAGGCCGAGACGGCGTCGTTGAGCTGCTCGCCGGTGCCCTGGACGGGCAGCCGGCACCAGGAGGTGGTCGGCTGGACCTTGCCCTCGATGACCTTGAAGGGCAGCTCGGAGGCGCTGTCGCTCAGGGCCTGCGCGGTGAAGAGGTAGATGATCGACAGCAGCAGGATGCCGGCGATCAGGAACATCCCGCCGTACAGCAGCGTGAGCCGTATGCGGATGGTCGGGCGGAGCAGGGGCCTGACCGGGTCCCTCGGGTCCCAGGTCGGCTTCGGGGGCGCCTGTGGGTGCGCCGGTGTCGCGGCCACCGGGTCAGATCCGGTAGCCGGAGCCGGGCACGGTCACGATGACCGGCGGCTCGCCCAGCTTGCGGCGCAGGGTCATCACCGTGACCCGTACGACGTTGGTGAACGGGTCCGTGTTCTCGTCCCAGGCCTTCTCCAGGAGCTGCTCGGCCGAGACGACCGCGCCCTCGCTGCGCATGAGGACCTCGAGGACCGCGAACTCCTTCGGGGCGAGCTGGACCTCCTTGCCCTCCCGGAAGACCTCGCGGCGGTTCGGATCGAGCTTGATGCCCGCGCGCTCCAGGACGGGCGGCAGGGGCACCGTGGTGCGGCGGCCGAGGGCGCGCACGCGCGCGGTGAGCTCGGTGAAGGCGAAGGGCTTCGGCAGATAGTCGTCGGCGCCCAGCTCCAGGCCCTCGACGCGGTCGCTGACGTCGCCGGAGGCGGTGAGCATCAGGATGCGGGTGGGCATGCCGAGCTCGACGATCTTGCGGCAGACGTCGTCGCCGTGGACCAGGGGAAGGTCGCGGTCGAGGACGACCACGTCGTAGTCGTTCACCCCGACCCGCTCCAGGGCGGCGGCGCCGTCGTACACGACGTCGACGGCCATGGCCTCCCGGCGCAGTCCGGTGGCCACCGCATCGGCGAGCAGCTGCTCGTCCTCGACGACGAGTACGCGCACGTCGGTTCTTCCTTCCCTCGGGGCCCCTGTCCTCGACGCGGACCGGGCGGTCTGAGCACTGACTGTGCGCGTCCATCCTGCCCCGTACGCGCGTAAACCGGCTGTAAGACGGCCTGCGGGAGGCGGGCACGGGGTGTCACGACGGGCGGGGGGCGTGTGGAAGCACGGGTGGGGTGAGAGGGGGGCGTGCCAAGAATTCACCTGATTCCCGGGCCAGTTGAGGTTTCTCTGAGGAAACAGCTGGGGAGGACGTCTGCACACCCCGTGATCACACTCTGCTTCGTGGCACCCGTACGTGGCCGCCACAGGCCGCTCTGTCCCCCAGAGGTTCGCAGCGTGTGATCCACCCACCCTCGGCACACCCCCGTGCCACCGACCCATGACGAGGGGGCGCACCATGGACGCTTTCACCGCAGGACTGCTGCAGCGCATAAGGACCGCGCAGACCGACCTCACACGGGCACGCGAGACGGGCGACGACTTCCTCGCGGAGGTCGAGCAGGCCGAGCTCGACGACCTGCACCGACTGGCCGCCGAGCACGGCGTGGAGGTCGGCGCCGCCAGCGTCTGACCTCGTGCGGAGAGGCCCCGGTGTCCACACACCGGGGCCTCTCCGCGTGTCCGGGACTTCCCGTGTCCGGGACTTCCCGTGTCCGGGAAACCGCGCGTCCGGGAAACCGCGCGTCCGCAACCGCTCAGTCGTGCCAGGCGCCGAGCTCTTCCAGCAGCCCCTGGAGGGGCTCGAAGACCCCCGGCGGGGCCGCTACGGTCAGCTCGCCCGACGGGCGCTCGCCGGGCCGCCCGCCGGTCAGGGCGCCCGCCTCGCGGGCGATCAGGTCCCCTGCGGCGAGGTCCCAGGGGTTGAGGCCCCGCTCGTAGTAGCCGTCGAGCCGGCCCGCGGCGACGTCGCAGAGATCGATGGCGGCCGAGCCGCCGCGCCGGATGTCGCGCAGGCGCGGGATCATCCGCTGGGCGACGTCGGCCTGGTGGGCGCGGCGGGTCTGGACGTACGCGAAGCCGGTGGAGATCAGCGCCTGGTCCAGCGGCGGCGCGGGGCGGACCGCGAGGCGGCGCTCACCGTCCGCGGCGTCGACGTACGCGCCGCCACCGAGCACCGCCCGGTACGTCTCGTTCCGCATCGGCGCCTCGACCACGCCGACGAGGGCGTCGCCGTCCCGCTCGGCCGCGATGGAGACGGCCCAGGTCGGCAGGCCGTAGAGGTAGTTCACGGTTCCGTCGAGGGGGTCGATGACCCAGCGGACGCCACTGGTGCCGGGGGTGGCGGCGCCCTCCTCGCCGAGGAAACCGTCGTCCGGCCGGTGCTCGGCGAGGAAGCCGGTGATCAGCTTCTCCGCCGCGATGTCCATCTCCGTGACGACGTCGATGGGGCTGGACTTCGTCTTGGCGACCGTCAGGTCGTCCGGCCGGCCGTCGCGCAGCAGCGCGCCGGCCCGGCGCCCGGCCTCCAGGGCGAGGCCGAGCAGCTCGGTCAGCAGGGGGTCGGTCGGGGTGGCGTTCTCAGTCACCGGGGCTCCTCAGGCGTACGGACTGTCGGCGCCGGCCGCCGCGGGCCGCTCCGCCCGCGCGGGGCAGCAGCCGATCGGGCAGAGGTCGTGGGAGGCACCGAGGGTACCGAGGGCGCAGCGCTCGACCCGGGCGCCGCGCTCCCGCGCCGCGCGCTCCAGGACAAGGTCCCGTACGGCCGCGGCGAACCGGGGGTCGGAGCCGACGGTCGCCGAGCGGCGCACCGGCAGGCCCAGCTCGGCGGCCTTCGCGGTGGCTTCGGTGTCGAGGTCGTAGAGGACCTCCATGTGGTCCGAGACGAAGCCGATCGGGACCATCACGGCGGCCGGGACACCGGCGCCGTGCAGCTCCTCCAGGTGATCACAGATGTCCGGCTCCAGCCACGGGATGTGCGGGGCGCCGCTGCGCGACTGGTAGACGAGCTTCCAGGGATGGTCGACGCCGGTCTCCTCGCGGACGGCGTCCACGATCACCCGGGCCACGTCCAGGTGCTGCCGCACGTAGGCGCCGCCCTCGCCGTGGTCACCGACGGGGCCGGAGGAGTCCGCGGCCGAGTCCGGGATGGAGTGCGTGGTGAAGGCGAGGTGGGCCTCGGCCCGTACGGACTCGTCGAGCTCGGCGAGGGAGGCGAGGACGCCCTCCGCCATGGGGCGGACGAAGCCGGGGTGGTTGAAGTAGTGCCGGAGCTTGTCGACCCGGGGCAGCGGCAACCCCTCCGCCTCCAGCTCCGAGAGCGCGTCGGCGAGGTTCTCGCGGTACTGCCGGCAGCCGGAGTAGGAGGCGTACGCGCTGGTGGTGAGGACGGCGATGTGGCGCCGGCCGTCGGTGACCATCTCCCGCAGGGTGTCGGTGAGGTACGGCGCCCAGTTCCGGTTTCCCCAGTAGACCGGCAGGTCGAGGCCGGCCCGCGCGAAGTCCTCGCGCAGCGCGTCGAGCAGCGCGCGGTTCTGGTCGTTGATCGGGCTGACGCCGCCGAACAGGAAGTAGTGCTGCCCCACCTCCTTCAGCCGCTCCTTCGGGATGCCTCGGCCGCGCGTCACGTTCTCCAGGAACGGGACCACGTCGTCCGGGCCCTCGGGGCCGCCGAAGGAGAGCAGCAGAAGGGCGTCGTACGGGGCGGGATCGTGCTCATCGGACATGGCACCGATCCTGCCACCAGCCACTGACGGCCGATGGCCCGGCCCGACCGAAAAAGTGGCTGCACCATCCAGTTCAACGCCGTAGGCTTTAGCTGTTAATTACACGATTGAGCCGCTGCCTGCCCGGAGATCAACTTGCCCAGTCCCTACCGCGCGATCTTCGCGGCGCCCGGCACCGGAGCCTTTTCGGTTGCCGGTTTCATCGGCCGGATGCCGCTGTCCATGATGGGCATCGGCATCGTCACGATGATCTCCCAGGTCACCGGCCGGTACGGCCTCGCGGGCGCGCTCGCCGCGACCATGGCCATGTCGGCGGCCGTCCTCGGCCCGCAGGTCTCCCGGCTCGTCGACCGGTACGGCCAGCGCCGGGTGCTGCGCCCGGTCACCCTCGTCTCGCTCGTCGCCGCGGCCGGGCTGCTGCTCTGCGTGCAGCAGAAGGCCCCGGACTGGACGCTGTTCGTCTTCACCGCCGTCATCGGCTGCGTACCGAGCCTCGGCGCCATGACCCGGGCCCGCTGGGCGTCCATCTACCGAGGAGAGGCGCGCCGGCTGCACACCGCGTACTCCTGGGAGTCGATCGTCGACGAGGTGTGCTTCATCTTCGGCCCGATCATCTCCATCGGTCTGTCGACGATCTGGTTCCCCGAGGCGGGCCCGCTCTTCGCCGCCGTCTTCCTGGCCGTCGGCGTCTTCTGGCTGACCTCGCTGCGGGCCACCGAGCCCGAGCCGCACCCGAAGGACGACAACTCCGGCGGCTCGGCGCTCCGCTCCCCCGGTCTGCAGGTCCTCGCGCTCGCCTTCGTCGCCACCGGCGCGATCTTCGGCTCGGTCGACGTGGTCACGGTCGCCTTCGCGGAGGAGCAGGGCCACAAGGCCGCCGCCAGCCTGGTCCTCGCGGTCTACGCACTGGGCTCCTGCCTGGCCGGCGCCGTGTTCGGGCTGCTGCACCTCAAGGGCGACCCGTCCCGCAGGTGGCTGCTGGGTGTCTGTGCGATGGCCGTGAGTATGATCCCCCTCCTACTGGCCGGGAACCTGCCGTTGCTGGCCGTGGCGCTCTTTGTCGCGGGCCTCTCCATCGCACCGACGATGGTGACCACGATGGCCCTCGTCGAAGCGCACGTACCGCGCACCAAACTGACCGAGGGCATGACCTGGACAGGGACCGGGCTCGCGATCGGTGTGGCGCTGGGCTCCTCGGCCGCCGGCTGGGTGGTCGACGCGTCGGGTGCGGAGGCGGGGTACGTGGTGCCCGTCGTCTCGGGCGCGCTCGCGGTCGCGGTGGGTCTCCTGGGGTACCGCCGGCTGCGCAGGCCGGTGCCGACGCGGGAGGGGCAGCGTGAGCAGGACACCGAGAGCACGGTGGACGAGCACGAGGGCGGCGAGCAGCCCGTGGCGTAACTGGGCCGGGAACGTCACCTCCCGTCCCGCGCGGGAGGTGAGCCCGGCCTCGGCCGAGGAGCTGGCCGACGCCATCAGGAAGGCCGCCGAGGACGGGCTGCGGGTGAAGACGGTCGGGACCGGCCACTCCTTCACCTCGATCGCCGCCACCGACGGCGTGCTGATCCGTCCGGACCTGCTGACGGGCATCCGGCGGATCGACCGCGAGGCGATGACCGTGACCGTGGAGTCCGGCACTCCGCTGAAGCGGCTCAACGTGGCGCTGGCCAGGGAGGGCCTGTCGCTCACGAACATGGGCGACATCATGGAGCAGACGGTCGCCGGGGCCACCTCCACCGGGACGCACGGCACCGGCCGCGACTCCGCCTCGATCGCCGCGCAGATCCGGGAGCTGGAGCTGGTCACGGCCGACGGCGGGCTGCTGACCTGTTCGGAGAAGGAGAATCCGGAGGTGTTCGCGGCCGCCCGGATCGGGCTCGGCGCGCTGGGCGTGGTCACGGCGATCACCTTCGCCGTGGAGCCGGTCTTCCTGCTCACCGCGCGCGAGGAGCCGATGACCTTCGACCGGGTCACCTCGGAGTTCGACGCGCTGCACGCGGAGAACGAGCACTTCGAGTTCTACTGGTTCCCCCACACGGACAACTGCAACACCAAGCGCAACAACCGCAGCGCGGGCCCCGCCGCCCCTCCCGGCCGGATCGGCGCCTGGATCGACGACGAGCTGCTGTCGAACGGCGTCTTCCAGCTCGCGTGTTCGGTGGGCAGGGCGGTCCCGCCGGTGATCCCGTCGATCGCCAAGGTCTCCAGCCGCGCCCTGTCGGCCCGTACGTACACCGACATCCCGTACAAGGTGTTCACCTCCCCGCGCCGGGTGCGCTTCATGGAGATGGAGTACGCCCTGCCGCGCGAGGCGGCCGTCGCGGCGCTGCGCGAGGTGAAGGCGATGGTCGAGCGTTCGCCGCTGAAGGTGAGCTTCCCGGTGGAGGTGCGGACGGCGCCCGCCGACGACATCGCGCTCTCCACGGCGTCGGGGCGCGAGACCGCGTACATCGCGGTGCACCTCTACAAGGGCACGCCCCACCGCGCGTACTTCACCGCGGTGGAGCGCATCATGACCGCGCACGGCGGCCGGCCGCACTGGGGCAAGGTGCACACCCGGGACGCGGCGTACTTCTCCGAGGTCTACCCGCGCTTCGCCGAGTTCACCGAGCTGCGCGACCGGCTCGACCCCGACCGGCTCTTCGCCAACGACTATCTGCGCCGCGTCCTGGGCGACTGACGGTCCACCAGGCGGCCTGTCACCACGCGGCCTGTCACTCGGCGGGCGTTCCGGCCTTCTCCGGAGCGCCCGCACCGGTGGACGGGGGGTCCGTCGGGGGCGCCGTGGGCGTCGTCGAACCGCTGGGGGTCGGGGTCGGCATGGGGGTCGGAGGCGGGGTCGGCGTGGGCGTCGGGTCGCCGCCGGCGGAGCCCGAGGGGGTCGGCGTGGGGTCGGGGGTGCGGTTCCGGGAGTCGGGCGTGCCGCCGTCGGTGGGGGTGCCGCCGCCGTCCTTCTCCCGCTGCTCCTGCCGCTGCCCCGTGGGCGCGTCGTCGGACGGCTGCTGGTTCTTCGCCTCGCCGCGTCCCACGACCGAGCCGAAGGTCGTGGTCCCCTTCGTGCCGCTGAAGTCCTGATCGGAGATCAGTTCGTAGGTGGTGATGCCGCCCATGGCGACCAGGAAGACGAGCGCGGCGCCGACGGCGGACCGCTTCCAGCCCCGGACGCGCGTGCCGTGCGTGGTCGCCTCGCTGAACTCCTCGTCGTACGGGGGCAGGCCGGGCCCGCCGACGGTCGTGAGCAGCTGGGTCCGGTCCGGGGCAGGTCGGTCGACGGTCGTCTTCGCCGGCTCGCCGTGGACGGTGACCACCCGGATCTGCTCGCCCGTGCGCTTGAAGACGTGCTGGAAGATCGAGCCACCGCAGGTCGCGATGACACTGATCACACCGGCGCCCAGGATCGTGCCGTACACACCGAGCGTGGAGGCGAGTTTGGCCGCCACGACGGCGGCGACCGCGGAGCCCGAGACCTGAGCCACGCTCAGGTCGAGCTTCTTCTTCTCACCGTTCTTCTCCTGCTCCATACCCACAAGGGACAAATGGGCGAAGTGAATAGTTCCGTTTCCGGAGTTTCTGTGAAGAGCGCCACGTGCGGACGGAGATCACGGAGACTCAACTCCCGTACCCCCGGAGAAGTTGGGCGGCGCGCCGGTCCACCCAGGTGGCCCGAATGGAGTACTGTGGGCGATCCCTGGGTCCGGGCTCCCTCATGGGTGCCGGGTCACGGGGAGGGGGCCGAACGTGGCACTCGAACCGGCGGAGCCGCGGCACCGCACGGTCGCCCACTGCGGAGCGTGACCACCGGTCACTCAGCGTCGCAAAAGGGTAACCGTGCCATAACGGCGATCCAAGATCCATGCCCGACACGCCGGGCAACTCGGCAAGGTTGTGGCAGGCTGCACCCGGGCAGGCCACACTCGACTAGCGGAAGCAGCGACGCACGTGACGTCGGCAGGCACCACCCGGGAGGTCCCCATGCCCGAACTGCGTGTCGTGGCCGTCTCCAACGACGGCACACGACTGGTGCTGAAGGCTGCTGACAGCACGGAGTACACGCTTCCGATCGACGAGCGGCTGCGCGCCGCCGTGCGCAACGACCGCGCGCGGCTCGGTCAGATCGAGATCGAGGTGGAGAGCCACCTCCGCCCCCGCGACATCCAGGCGCGGATACGTGCCGGTGCCTCCGCCGAGGAGGTCGCCCAGCTCGCCGGCATCCCCGTCGACCGCGTACGGCGCTTCGAGGGCCCCGTCCTCGCGGAGCGGGCGTTCATGGCCGAGCGGGCCCGCAAGACGCCCGTGCGCCGGCCCGGCGAGAACACCGGACCGCAGCTCGGCGAGGCGGTGCAGGAGCGGCTGCTACTGCGCGGCGCCGAGAAGGACACCGTGCAGTGGGACTCCTGGCGCCGCGACGACGGCACCTGGGAGGTGCTGCTCGTCTACCGCGTCGCGGGCGAGGTGCACACGGCGAGCTGGACGTACGACCCGCCCCGGCGGCTCGTCCAGGCCGTGGACGACGAGGCCCGCGCGCTGATCGGCGAGACGGACGACACCATCGCCGCCGCGCCGGAGCCGAGCTTCCCGTTCGTGCCCCGCATCGCCCGGCTGCCGCGCGACCGGCCGCTGGACCGCACCCTCGACCGCCAGATCGAGCGCCCGGCCCCGGTTCCCGAGCCGGAGGACGAGCGGGACTCGCTGACCAGCCTGCTGGAAGCGGTGCCCAACTTCCGCGGCGACATGGTCGTCCCCGACCGGACCACCGACCCGGCCTCGACCGAGCCCGGCGAGGAGCCCGAGGCGGAGGAGCCCCCGGCACCGGCGGCCTCGGCCGGCGCGGGCTCGGCGTACGCCGACGTCCTGATGCCCCGCGCGGTCTCGGGCCACCGCGACCGCCTCACGGGCACCACGGACCGGCAGGCGGAGGCGGACGGCGTCCGCCCGGGCCGCCGCGCGGCGGTCCCGAGCTGGGACGAGATCGTCTTCGGCACGCGAAGGAAGAAGCAGGACTGACGTTTGTACGGCAGTCCTACGGCTCTACGTGAAGGGGCCCGCACCGATCCCGGTGCGGGCCCCTTCACGTACGGGCAAGGGCTACTGCGGGTCCGGGCCCTTGGCGACCGGGCGGGCGGGGTCGTTGGACCACTCCGACCAGGAGCCCGCGTACAGGGCGGACGGGATGCCCGCGATCGCGAGGGCGAGGACCTCGTGCGCGCCCGAGACGCCCGAGCCGCAGTAGACGCCGACCATGCCGTCCTCCTGGGCGCCGAGCGCGTTGAAGCGGGCCGCCAGCTCCCGCGCCGGCAGGAAGCGGCCGTCCTCGGCCACGTTCTCCGTCGTCGGGGCGGAGACAGCGCCCGGGATGTGGCCGCCGACCGGGTCGATCGGCTCCACGTCGCCCCGGTAGCGCTCCGCCGCCCGCGCGTCGAGCAGCAGGCCCGAGCGGGCCAGGGCCGCGGCCCCGTCCGCGTTGAGCAGCCCGACCTCGCTCGGGTCCGGCGCGAAGTCGCCCGGCTCCGGGCTCGGGGTCTCCTTCGACAGCTCGTGCCCCGCCGCCGTCCAGGCCGCGAGGCCGCCGTCCAGGACGCGTACGTCCGTGTGCCCGGTCCAGCGCAGCAGCCACCAGGCCCGGGCGGCGCCCCAGCCGAGGCCGCCGTCGTAGACGACGACCGGTGTCTCCGCGGCGACACCCGCCCGGCGCATCGCGGCGCCGAAGACCTCCAGGTCGGGCAGCGGATGCCGACCGCCGCTGCCGGGCGGAGCGGCGAGTTCCGTGTCCAGGTCGACGTAGACCGCGCCGGGCACGTGCCCGGCCTCGTACGCGGGCCGTCCGGGCGGGCCACCGAGCTGCCACCGGACGTCGAGGAGGACCGGGCGCCGGGCTCCGGCCAGGTCGCTCGCGAGATCGCTTGCGGAGATGATGGGCTTCATGGGTGCCATCCTCGCGCAGCCCGCCGCCGACCGTCCCGCCGCATAGGACGACGGAACTCGGCGCGGCCGAGGCGCGCGGGGCGCCCGTCGGTGCGAGCATCGTGCACGGGCGCGCCCGAGGGGCGTGTACGGGGCGCGGTCGGCGGGCAGGAACCCGCTGCGGAAGCCGAGAACGCCGACCCAGGGCCCCGCTCCCACCCGCCCGCACGCGTTCGTGCGCCCGGGTCCCCCGCACGGCCACGACGACGATGGTCCGAGGAGAGAGTGACGATGACCGAGGCGACTCGGCGCACACCCGGTACACCCTCTTGGGTGAGCTTGATGGTGCATGGGCTTGACGCGACGCGGGAGTTCTACGGCGCGCTCTTCGGCTGGGAGTTCGTCCCCGGTCCGCAGCAGCTCGGGCCGTACGTCCGTGCCCTGCTCGACGGCAGGGAGGTGGCGGGCATCGGCCAGCTGCCGCCCGACCGGCACCTGCCGGTCGCGTGGACGACGTACCTGGCCACCGACGACGCCGACGAGGCCGCGGAGACCATCCGCTGCTGCGGCGGCACGGTCGCCGTCGGCCCGATCGACGCGGACGAGGCCGGCCGCCTGGTGATCTGCTCGGACCCGGTCGGCGCCGTCTTCGGCGTCTGGCAGGCCGAGCGGCACCACGGCACGGCGACCGCCGGGCCGCCCGGGACGCCGGTGTGGAACGAGCTCCTGACGTACGAGACCTCGGCGGTCGCGAAGTTCTACCAGACGGTGTTCCGGTACGAGGTCGAGCCGGTCGTCTCCGCCGACTTCGACTATCTGACCCTCCACCTGGAGGGACGCCCGGTGGCCGCCCTGCACGGCGTCGGCACCGCGCTCCCGCGTGACCGGGGCCCGCACTGGATGACGTACTTCGAGGTCGCCGACACGGACGCGGCCGCGCGGCTCGTCACCGAGCTGGGCGGCCAGGTCCTGCGGCCGCCCCGGGAGGGTGCGACGGGCCGGATCGCGCAGGTGGCGGACCCGGAGGGGGCCGTCTTCACGATCGTCCACTCGGCGACGGCCTGAACGACGGCGATGAGGGCCTGGCTGCCCGGGAGCGCCGCCAGACCCTCAGGCAGCCTCCCGGGCCGCCGGCCCTCGCGCGGGCCCCCGGGGCCCCGGCCCTCCCGCCCTCAGCTCCGTCCGCTGCGGATCAGGCTCCGGCGCAGCCGGGACGCGCCGCCGCGCGGGGCCGGGCCGCCGCCGGGGAGGGCGAGCTGCGTCAGCCGCTCGGTGTCGAAGTACCGCGCCATGTCCGCGTCGCCCCCGTGGGTTTCGAGGAAGCGGGCCGTCTCGTCCCGGAGCAGCGGGTGGAGCTTGGGCTGCATGCAGAAGCCCACGGCCCGGACGAGCGGGGTGAGCGTCTCCGGTCCGGCGCCCGGAACGGCCGGTCCCGTGCCGGTCTCCAGGTCGGGCACGATGTGGTCCACGACGGTCAGCGGCACCCGGTTGCTGTTCTCGACCGGCGTCAGCCGCTCCAGGACCGTGTCGGTGCCCACGCGCGCGATCGGGACGCCGTAGTAGACGGACGCGGTGACCATCGCGGTGGAGAAGCAGCCGACGACAAGGCGGGGCCGGCACCGCTCGTAGAAGGTCTCGGCGAGCAGCGGGCCGTCCAGGACCGTCAGCCGTACGCCGGCCTCCTCGGCTGCCTCGTTCAGCGCCGTGGAGTAGCGGGCGGGCGCGGTCGGGTGCGGCTTGAAGATCACCGAGGTGTGTCCGGCGGCCGCGGCCCCGCGCATCATCCGGATGTGCAGCTCCTCCTCCTCGTCGGCGGTGAGGATGTCGAGCGCCGCGAGGTACTGGCCGAGGAGGAGGGCCGTGGGCTCGGCCGCGACGGCCTCGGTCACCATCGGGTCGCCCTCGGCCGCCTCGGCGATCTCCGCGAGGACGCCGCGGAAGGCCTCGTCGGGGACGAGTTCGGGCTTGACGCCGTACTCGGAGAGCAGCAGCGGGCGAAGGCCCGGCACCAGGTCGAGGTGGAGCAGGCGCCCGATCCGGCAGGCGATCGACTGCGGCAGCTCCTCACGCGTCGGGCCGTAGCTCATCAGGCCGTCGGCGTAGACCTGGACGGTGCTCTCGGCGAAGACGAAGGCGAGCGCCTTGGCCGGGTTGACCTGGATGGACTCGACGATCAGCTCGACCGGGGCGTCGCCCAGGTCCCACGCCGTACGGAAGACGCGCTGCCAGAGCGGGGCCTCCTCGGTGCGCGGCGACCAGGTGGCGGGGTGGTGCGGCTGGATCGCCTCGTTCCAGTCGACGACCTCGTCGAAGCGCGTGACGATCCGGTCGTAGCCGGTCATCGTCTCCATCCGCAGCGCGGTCTCCGGGATCGCCGCGTTGTTCGAGATCAGCAGGATCCGGCGGGCGCCCTCGGCGGCCCCGAACTGACCCGCGTCGATGGCCGCGGCGAGCGTGGCGGCGCCGTAGAGGGTGGACACCTCGAAGATCTGGATGCGCGGCTTCGCCGTCGTCGTACGCGGGTTCCCCGGTGCCGTACGCGGGTTCGCGGGCGTCGCGGTCATGATCAGGCGGTCCTTCCGGTGGCGCGCAGGCCGCGGAGCAGGGTGCTGCGCGCGGTGTCCATCGTCGCGAGGGTCTCGTCGAGCACCTGCTGCGGCATCCGGCGCAGGGCGTCGGTCACGTTCTGCTTGAGCCGCTTGGTGACGGCCGGTTCGTACTGGTCGGCCTTGCCCATGTGGAAGGCGATCATGGCGCAGTACGTGCGTACGGCCTTCGGCAGGAAGCGGTCGGCGTCGCGGTCCGCGGAGACCTCCTCCAGGAGGAGGTCGTACGACGGGATGAAGTCGAGCTGGCGGTTGTCGGTGATCTGGGTGAGCGAGGTGGTGACGCCGCGCCGGTAGAAGACGCCGTGGACGCTGAGGGAGGCGTAGGTGGCGGCGTTCAGGTGGAGGCGCCAGATCCAGAGCCGGTCCTCGGCGGTGCGCAGCTTCGTCTCGAAGCGCGAGCCGCCGTTCTCGAAGAGCCGGGCGCTGTAGATGCCGAAGGGGACGAAGGGGTAGTCGACCATCGTGATCATGCTGGCGGGCGCGATGCCGTCGCGCGGGTCCATCACGGTCTCGCGCTCCTTGGCGGGCGCGTAGCGGATGGCGCGCTTCGTGCCGGTCGACAGGACGTGGTCGGTGCGTGCGAAGTCGCAGCCGAGCGCGTCGATGCCGTCGACCATGGCGCGCAGGTGGCCGGGGGCGTACCAGTCGTCGCCGTCGAGGAAGGTGATGTAGTCGCCGGTGGCCGCGTCGATTCCGGTGTTGCGCGCCTGGGCCACGCCGAGGTTCGTCTCGTGGCGGATCACTCTGGCGTTCGGGATCCGGTCCCGCCAGCGGTCCAGGACGTGCGGCGTCTCGTCCGTCGAGCAGTCGTCGATCAGCAGGAACTCGAAATCCGGGTCCGCGTTGCTAGCGAGGCTGCGCATGGTGTCGGAGGCATAGATCCCGACGTTGTGGAACGGCACGATGACGGACAACTTGGGCACTCGGACATCCCCACACTCAAGCCAGGCGAACAGAAGAGCAGACGAACGGACCAGCGGACGAACAGATCGGCGGACCGGCGGACGAGTCGGCGTCCGCCCGTGTGCGAGCGTCCGCCTGCGTGCGAGCGTCCGCCTGCGTGCGAGCGTCCGCTCGGTGTGCGAGCGGGCTCGCGGCGGCGTTCACCTGGGCGAACGCCGGTCGGACGGGCAGCGTAACCACCGTCATTTCCCGTCCGGCGAGCCGGACGCGGACTCCAGGTGAACTCTTGGCACCCTCCTGGCGAACCGGTCCGCGAACCGGCTCCCGGTTCGGCCCCCGAGCCGGCCCCACAGCCCGACGGCGAGCAGGCCGAGCAGTGCCACGGCGCCGACCGCGCCGCCGGCGCGCAGCCCCGGTGGCCGGAAGGTGCACGTGACCGACGTCGCCGTGGAGTCGAGGGGAACGGCGAGGAGGCCGAGGTAGCGCTGGGCGGGCGCCGGGGCGGCGTCTCCGGCGGCGCAGCTCCAGCCGGAGATGCGCGGTACGGCGATGACGGCGGTTCCCGTGCTGCCGGCCGGGAGTTGGGCGGTCAGCGTGTGGCCGGAGACGCGGAGGTCGGTGGCGCCGGTCGCGGTCAACTGCCGTACGGCGGTGTCGAGTCGCTCCTGGTCCAGGCAGCCGAGGGGCTGCCGCGGCAGGGACGGCGGCTCGTCGGCGCTCAGTTCGACGCGTACGGATCCGGAGGCCGGGACGGTGCCGAGCGTCCGCATCGGGCCCTGCACGGAGGGGAGTCCGCCGAGGAAGGAGACGGGCCGCTCGCCTGCCAGGGCCGCGGTGCCCTTGAGTTCGGGCGCCCAGAGCCAGACGCCGGAGCCCGCCGGGCAGGAGGCCGTCAGGGTCGTGACACCGCCGGGTCCGTCGGTGCGCCGGACCTGCTGCGGCACGCTGTACACCTTCGATCCGAGCAGCAATTCCTGGTTGGCGAAGACGGAATCGCCGAAGTCGGTCCCGCGCGCGGGCAGCCGGACGTCCGGGCGGACCGTCACGAGCGGCGGCACGGGCGTGTCGGTGACGGTGATGTCCGCCTCGGGGAGCGTGTCGGTCGTCACGGGCGCGGAGGGCGTGGACCGTATCCGCGTACCGATGGAGAAGATGGCGTCGGTCACCGGGTTGTCGAGCGTGGTCAGGTGACGGCCCTTGGCCCAGAAGCCGAAGCCCAGCGCGGAGAGGGTGCGGTTGTACGACTCCGCGGTGAGGCTGGAGTAGTACTCGGAGCTCTGGCCGCCGACGAGCAGGACGTCGTTGCCGCCCGGCAGTTCTCCGGGGTCCGTACGGTGGCGTGGCCAGGCGTCCTTGTCCGCGACGGCCCGCCGCATGTCCTCCTGCCACGGCCCGACGCGCGGGGACCAGTGGACCTGGGCCAGCGACTGTTCGGCCATCCTGGCGCCGGTGACGGCGGCCTCGCCGGCCTGGGCGACGACGAGGAGGAGTACGGCGAGGGCGGGCAGGACCTTGACGCCGACCGCGTACCGCCGGGCGAGCAGGACGGCCACGGCGGCGAGCGCCGCGAGGGCCAGGGCGGCGGCGAAGGCCGGGTAGGTCCAGCGGTCGACGACGAGGCTGCCCCGCGCGGCGAAGGCGAGGGCGGCGAGCACGGCCGCCCCGCCGAGCAGGGCGGGCAGCGGGGGCAGGCCGCGGGCGGTGGAGAGCCAGGCCGCGATCAGGAGGAGACCGCAGAGCACGAAGGTCTGCCGGTACGGGATGCCGTTCGGCGAGGCGCCCGCGTGCCAGAGGAGGTGGGTGGGGCCCCACTGCAGGGAGAGCGCGACCAGGACGATCGCGGCCGTCCAGATGAGGCGCGTCCGCGGCGCCACCGCACTGTTGAAGGGCAGGGTGAGCGCGAGCGCGAGCGCCGGGGTGCCGATGAAGAGGGCCGGGCTGGCGACGCTGGCCGTGGCGGGCAACAGCCGGGCGAACACCTCGGTCCAGGCGACGGCGGTGAACGTCACCTCGGGGGTCGGGTCGGCGGTCTTGGTGGCGACGTAGATGACCAGGACGAGCGGGGTGGCGAGGCCGATGCCGAGGAGGACGGACCGGGAGGCGCGCAGCAGCCCGGCCAGGCGCCTGCGGGCCGGCCCGGGTTCGGTGAGCAGACGGACCGTCAGGACGACGGCCGCGCCGAGGGTCGCCATGTACGCGGTGTAGAAGTTGGCGTACCAGGCGAGGGCGACGACGAGCGGCCCGAGGACGGGCCGGCGCCCGCTGCGGGCCCACTCGCCGACCAGGCAGAGGAGGGGGAAGGCGAGCAGCCCGTCGAGCCACATCGGCACGGTGGTGCCGTAGTTGAGGGTCCAGCCGCACACCGCGTACGCCGCGCCCAGGACGGCCGCGACCTGCCAGGGGCCCCGGCGGAGCCGGAGCAGCAGGACCGCCATGGCGGCGCCCGCGGCCATGATCTTGGCGGCGGTGATGACGTAGAGGGCGAGTTCGACCCGGTCGGCCGGGAAGACCACGACCAGCAGGTCGAACGGGCTGCTCAGGTACGTGCCGTAGTCACCGAGGAAGTTCGTTCCGAAGCCCGCGCTCCAGTTGACGAACAGGTCCCCGTCGGCCTGGCCGAGGAGGACTCTGCGCCAGTGGGCGTGGAAGGGCAGGTACTGCTGGCCGAGGTCGACGGTGTTGCGGGTCGTGGGCCCGAACGGATGGCTGCCGGCCAGGAGACCGCCGAGGGAGAGGACGAGGCAGGTCAGCAGGGCGGCAGCGGCGGCCGCCCGGACGCGCGCGCTGCGCCGGACCCGGGCGAGAAACCGCTGCTCGCGGGGCCGGCTCCCGCCGCCGTCCGGGGCGCCCGGACGCTCGGCCTCCGTGCGCGCGCCTTCGCCCCGGTCCGGCACGGTCTCGGCAGCAGGTGGCACACGTCCTCCGGGGTGTCTCGCGCGGCGCGCGGTTGCGCGTAGGCCCGGTGTTCACGTTCACGTCACGGGCAGAGAGCCATTACCGCCGAGCCGGACGACTCGCGTCCGATCAGCAGGCGGTCTTCCGGCACACCCGAGGTGAACACGAGGTGTTGCGACAGGGCGCCACAAGCAGGGGAACCCCGCGCACGGCAATACCCACCCCCCGCAATACCCTCCGCTTGCACTTAACCCGCGTATGCAATTATTGTTGAAGCAAGCAAGACCCCCCTGCAAGTATTCTGGAAGGTGCTCCACCATGCCTCTCGCGCTCCTGGCCCTCGCCATTGGGGCCTTCGGGATCGGCACCACCGAGTTCGTGATCATGGGAGTGCTGCCCCAGGTCGCCGGCGACTTCGGTGTCTCCATCCCCACGGCCGGCTGGCTGGTGACCGGCTACGCCCTCGGTGTCGTCTTCGGCGCCCCGCTCCTGACGGTGCTCGGCACCAAGGTGTCCCGGAAGAAGATGCTCCTCTTCCTGATGGGCCTCTTCATCGTCGGCAACCTGCTCTCCGCCGTCGCCCCGTCCTTCGGCATGATGCTGGCCGGCCGGGTCGTGGCCTCGCTCGCCCACGGCGCGTTCTTCGGCATCGGCTCGGTCGTCGCAGCGGACCTGGTCGCCCCGGAGAAGAAGGCGTCCGCGATCTCCCTGATGTTCATGGGCCTGACCGTCGCCAACATCGTCGGCGTACCGCTCGGCACCTACATCGGCCAGGCCGCCGGCTGGCGCGTCACCTTCGCCATCGTCGCCGCGCTCGGCGTGGTCGGCTTCCTCGGCGTGGCCAGGCTCATCCCCACGACGGGCCGGCCCGAGACGGCGAACGTCCGCACCGAGTTCGCCGCCTTCAAGAACGTGCAGGTCTGGCTGGCCATGGCGATGACCGTCCTCGGGTACGGCGGTGTCTTCGCGGCCATCACGTACATCACCCCGATGATGACCGAGGTCGCCGGCTACACCGAGGGGGCCGTGACCTGGCTCCTCGTCCTCTTCGGCATCGGCATGTTCCTCGGCAACCTGCTCGGCGGGAAGTTCGCCGACCGCGCCCTGATGCCCATGCTCTTCGTGTCGCTGGGCGCGCTCTCCCTCACCCTGCTGGTCTTCACGGCAACGGCCGAGAACAAGGTCCTCGCCGCGATCACCCTCACCCTGATCGGCGCCCTCGGCTTCGCCACGGTGCCGCCGCTGCAGAAGTGGGTCCTGGACCAGGCCAAGCAGGCCCCGACCCTCGCCTCGGCCGCCAACATCGGCGCCTTCAACCTCGGCAACGCCCTGGCCGCCTGGCTCGGCGGCGTCGTCATCGCCACGGGCCTCGGCTTCACCGCCCCGAACTGGGTCGGCGCGCTGCTCTCGGGTACGGCGCTGCTGCTGGCGTTCTTGGCGGCGTTCCTGGACCGGCGGAACCGGTCCGCGGCGGCCGCCCCCGAGACCACGTCCCAGCCGGTCGAGGCCCGAGCCGCCGCCCCGGTACCGGCCGGCCGGCACTGACCCCCGTAACCCCTACCCCTCCCCCACCCCAAAGGAAGACAGCACCATGAGCACGACCACCACCACCGCCACGGCCGTCACTCCCCTGACCACCCAGGACGCCGAGACCCTGCTCTCCGCCGCGCGCCGCGCCGCCGAGGACGCCGGAGTCACGGTCAGCGTCACCGTCCTGGACGCGGGCGGCCACCTGCTGGCCTTCCGCCGCGACGACCGCGCGGTCCTGATCTCCGGCGAGACCAGCACCCGCAAGGCGTACACGGCCCTCCAGCTCAACGCCCCCACGGCCGACCTGGTCGACCTGGTGAAGCCCGACGGCCCCTTCCACAGCCTCACGACGGCCCTCGATCGCCCGCTCCTCTTCATCGCCGGCGGCCTCCCGGTCCACCGCGACGGCCGGCTCATCGGCGCCATCGGCGTCGGCGGCGGCGCCCCGGAGCAGGACCACGGCTTCGCGACCGCGGCCGTGGAGGCACTCGCGGCGCGGTAGCCCGACCCGCCGGCTCGCGAGTGGGGCACGGCGTGAGGCCCCGGGCGAAAGACGTGCGACGGGCCGCACACCGTGCCGCGAGGAGCATGAAGCCAACGTGGCCGGCCGCGAAAGGCCCTGCCTACTGGTCGGCCAGCAGGTCGGTGCGGTGCTGTTCGAGGTCGTCGACACCGTCGAGGTCCACCACGACCGTGTATCGGCGCGCCCCGTCGGGTCCCCTCTCCTCTGTCAGAAACCCGCTGTGCGCGACGAAGCCCCAGCTGCCACCTGTGTAGACGCCCTTGATCCTGCCGTCCACCGTTCCAACGGCGTCGAAGGGTTCGCCGTCCGCTCGGAAGGTCCAGTGGATCCGGTACCAGGCGTCCAGCTGCTCCAGGGTGGCCAGGAAGCGCCCGTCGCCCGGGTCCTGGGCATCGGCGTTCAGATCCTCAGATCGGTCATGCCCGGTGGTCAGTGCGATGAGGCCCGATGCGTCGGCCTCGGCAGCAGCCTCATATGTCCGGCCGCGGTGGACCGCGTAGGCCTTGGGGCGGAAGTGGTCAACCTCGGCCAGACGCCGCACCAGGGCGTGCAGAGGCTGGAGCAGATCCTCGTGGTGCTCCTCCAGCTCGGTGACCTCCTCCCGTGGGAAGACGCCGTAGTAGTCGGTGGCCAGACGCTTGAGGCGCTCCTTGGCGAAGTGTTCGTCGGAGCCGAGGTAGTCGCCTGAGAGAGTGGTGGGCGTGGCGGCGGTGCACTCGAAAAGCTCGCCCCGCCAACGGAACGTCCACGTCACGGCGTACCAGGCTTCGAGGCTCTCCGGCGCAACCGGATATCCAACCGACCCGTCCGCGGCCTCGCGCCTTGCGAGCCCTTCGGGCGCGGGGCGGCCTGCCTCGGGCAGCAGCTCGACGCACGGCCACAGCCCCACGGCGCCACGCGCCCGAAAGAGCTCACCGCGGAAGACAGCGGCCTCGCCCTTGACCGGAACGGGGAAACCCGCAGGGTCAGTCATCGTTTTTTCCACAGCCCTTCGTTCTTGTCGAAGAAGCCGATGGCCTCTTCGGTACCGTCGGCATGCATACGCCAGATTTCAGCATGGTGTGGGATGCTGGTCGGCTTGGCGAGCCACTCCGGGACACCCCCGGCGGTGTAGCCGGTGCCGAGGAACGGGTCATCATAGGTCTGTCCCTCGCTCTGGCCGGCGATGCCGGCCACGTGGTTGGCCAGCCCCTGGTCACCGACCGCGCCGAAGCTTGGATCGGCACGCATGCCGTCGGGTGCCGGCAAGCGCAGCTGATACGCCTCGGAGGCACCGGGAGGGACAGGGGTCCAGCCGGCCCCGCCATCGTCGAGAGCCAGCCCGTCCCGCAGTTGGTCCATGCTGCGTAGGTCAGCCGTGTCGCAGCCACGCGCGATGGAACCGCGAAACTCGCCCGGGTTGAAATCGTACTTTCCGAGCCTTGTGGCGTTGTTCAGGTAGGCCTGCATCGTCGTGGGGTCGATCACCTTGGTCACCATGCGGCCCTCGTCGAGCTTGATCGCGTCACGGACCCCCACGACCTCGCGGGCCTGCGCCTCGCTCAGCTCGTTGGTCCGGGTGAGCCGGAGCTTGTCGTGCTCGGAGCGGTCCAGGCCGCGTGCGTCCAGCAGGTCGTCCATCTCCTGCTGGTAGTCGGGGCCGTCCCGCAGCGCGCTGTTGTCGTACCGCTCGGCTTTGTCCTCGGACGCCTCGGCCGTCGGCTCGGCCTCCGCCTCGTGGTCCTGGCTGATGCCGTTGCCGTCACCTGGCAGGGCGGCGCCGGCCTCCCCGGTCTTCGCACCGGCACCGGCCGGTTCGGCGGCCTCGTTCTCGGCGTGCGCGGGGAGGTCCCGGGCACCTTCTGCCTGCGGCTCCGGGGCATCGATCGGCGCCGTCGGCTCCGGAGCCTCTTCAGCCGAGTGCCGGGCGTCCGCAGGCGGCTTCGCCGCCTCGGCCCGTTCCGGAGCGGCCTCCGCGTCAGCCTTGGGCGCGGGCGGCTCGGGTGCGTCCGTCGGCGCTGTCGGCTCCGGCGCCGACTCGTCGGCGGTCTCCGATGCCCGTGCGGGTACCGCGTCCGCTTCGCGGGACTCGGCGGCACCGCGTGATGTGGTGTACGCGGCGGAGTACGGCACGGAGTCGTCGTAGGGCTTGAGTTCAAGCTCCAGTTCGGGAGTCTCGTCGTCCGGCTCCGCCCGATCGCCGGAACGTTCCTGCGCTTCCGGTTGCCTGCCCTCGGCGGGCGCCTCCGGGCGCTCGGGCCCGGCCGACTCGGGGGTGTCGTCCGACGCCGGGACAGGGTCGGGCGCCTCGTCCGCTTCCGCGGAGCGTGATCCGCCCGAGTCGACGGCTTCCGCCGGGACCGGTGCCTTCTCCGGATCCGACGCCGCGTCCGACGGCACAGGCGCGTCGCGGTCGGGAGCCTCGGCAGAATCCGACGCCCCGGCGGGTTCAGGTGCCTCGTCAGAGTCGGAGGCATCGACCGGAACCGGGGCATCCGCCGGGTTGGGGGCTTCGGCGGGGTTGGGTGCCTCCGCCGACGTCGAAGAATCTGCCGGCTTGGGCGCCTCCACCGAGTCGGAAGCCTCACCAGGACTGGGCGCCTCCCCCGAAGCCGAGGAATCCGCCGGGCTAGGCGCCTCCTCCGACGCCGAGGAATCCACCGGGTTAGGCGCCTCCGCCGAATCGGAAGCCTCGCCAGGACTGGGCGCCTCCACCGAATCGGAAGCCTCGCCAGGACTGGGCGCCACCTCCGAAGCCGAGGTTTCCCCCGCTTTGGGCGCCTCCGCCGACTTGGAGGCCTCGGTCCGGTCCGTCGCCGGGGTCGGGGCAGGAGCGTCCGTCGCCGGCGTGGGGGCAGGAGCGTCGGACGGCGGGGTCGGGGCAGGGGCGTCCGTGGGTTCCGGTCGCGTTGGGGCTTCCGGGCGTGGGGGCTGCTCCGGCGGGCGCTCGCTCATCGGTCACCTCCCGGCCGGACGTTGGCGCGGTAGAGACGCACCCAGGGCAGGGTGTTGCGCTGCCAGGCCGCTCGGGCGACGTGGACGAAGACACAGGCGCGGTAGTCGCTCACGACGGGGTCCCGATCTCCTTCGCCTTCCGGAACGCGCAGGGGAACCGTGTCGGCGAGCTCGGCCACCCAGTCGCCGGTGTCGCGCCACCAATCGGCCTGCTCTGCGCCGGTCTTCGGGTACGCCGCCACGCGCTCCTTCAGCTTCGTACCGTGCTCGGGCCACACCGCCGTGGCGGCCCGGGTGCGGAAGCTGCAACGGTGACGGCAGCCCTCGCAGTCCGGGAAGGGGGCCAGCGCTGCGTCGACCGCCTCGTCGTCGGCCGCCAAGGCGCGGAAACGGGTGGCCAGTTCGGCGTCCGTGGCCAGGGGTGCCCGGCTGACGCCCGCCTCCCTCGCCGCCTGCGCGCGTACGTCGGGTACCCGGAGCAGTCCCGGACGGTCGATGCGGTCGTGGTGGGCGAAGGCCTGGAAGGGCTCCAGGGAGGCGGCGTACCGCTCCTGGTCGGGAGAGAACCGCATGGTTCCGCCGATGAGGTTGCGGTCCTCCGCGGACGGCAGCCGGTGCATGACCTTGAGGTTGGTGTTCTTGTACGCGTCCTCGACGAGCTTGCCGGGAACCTGTTCGACGATGACGACACCCTCGCCGTACTTGCGGTTCTCCGCCAGGGTGTTGGCGAAGGCCTGGGCCGCCCGGGCCTGCGCGTTGCCCTCCTTCGCGTCGCCACCGTGGGCCGCCGGCCGGCCGAGCAGGCGGTGAGCCTCCTCGATCACGGTGACGTGGGCGAGGGAACCGCCGACACGGTTCGCCTTGTAGTACTCGGTCATGTTCTGCAGGAGCAGCGCCGTGACGAGCGACTGCTCCTTCTCGTTGTCCCCGACTCCGGCCAGTTCGACGACCACAGGCCGCCGTAGCAGCTCCTCCACCGGATAGGAGCGGGCCACGTCCAGGGTGGTGCCGCACGCCCCTTCCGCGAGGGACTCCGCACGCAGGCGGGAGGCGGCGATGATGTTGTCGCGCACCTCGCCCGAATAGTCCAGCTGCTCGCACTGCTTGCGCATCTCCGTGATGAAGTCGCGCAGCGTCGGCCAGTCTCCGGCGTGGCTCGGATCGGCGACGTCGGTGGGGACGATGCGCTTGCGGGCGTACGTCGCCCGCAGCGCCCGGTTGTAGACGCTCGGCAACGGGTCCCAGAGGCCGAAGGCCGCGTCGAAGCAGGCCATGAGCCCGGCGATGTGGGTGCTGACGCGAACCCCCACCGGCACCTCGAAGGGGTTGAGGCGCAGGGGGGCGACGGATTCGTCGCCGACGGTGAGGACCAACAGGTCCTCGAAGCCAGGTCGGGTGGCCAGCCAGCGGTAGTCGTCCAGGG
This sequence comes from Streptomyces sp. NPDC026092, assembly GCF_040638605.1. Classification (NCBI taxonomy): domain Bacteria; kingdom Bacillati; phylum Actinomycetota; class Actinomycetes; order Kitasatosporales; family Streptomycetaceae; genus Streptomyces; species Streptomyces sp. NPDC026092. Next base: position 127,679 of record NZ_JBEZYN010000013.1, on the reverse strand, counting down.
CGGAGTTGACGGGTTCGAGGACGAGGAAGGGCACGCGGTGGTCACGCCACAGCTGCTCGCAGAACGCCAGAGTGGTGTTGGTCTTGCCGGAGCCGGTCGTACCCACGATCAGGGCGTGCCGGGTGAGGTCACCGAGGCCGATGCCCAGGGGGCCGGCGGGCGTGTCGTTGACGAGCTGCTGTCCGAGGGTGATGGCCGGGCCGTCCATGCGGTACGCGGTCTCACCGGCCATGCCCGGGCGCCGGACGGGAAAGCCCGTCATGTGGCCGTTGACGGCCAGCGGCAGGCGGAAGGCCGCGACGGCCTCACGCGCGTCGACGAGTTCCGGCAGCAGTCGCAGGGGCGGGGAGAGCTGTTCGGGCAGCCGCCAGCAGTGGTCGCCGCCCCAACGCGACTGCTCCAGGGTGGTCAACTGCTGCCAGGCTTCGGGTAGTTCACCGGGCGCGGGCCAGGCCACGGTGTGGGCAGCGCCGTTGATCGTCTCGGTCAGGACACCGCCCTCGCGAGCCTGCACCGGCGGGGACACCGTGGCACCGACGAGTTCGGCGAGGGATTCCGGCAGGGGCGCCGGCGAGGCGAGCCCGATCCGTACGCGGAACACCCGGTCGGTGTAGCGGCGGGCGGCATCGGCGTAGATCCGGGAGGCGTCCACGGCGAAGGCGTCGGCGGCGAGTTGGGCGCCGGGGGACCACAGCCCGTCGGGGAGCTGCCCAGGGGTGCCCAGGCGTCCGTACTGGGTGGCGATGCGGTGCAGCAGCGGACCGAAGTCGGGCGGTACGACGTACGGCTCCAGGCCGATGCTGAGCATCACGGGGTACGGGTGGGCGGCCAGCGCCTGCCACAGCATGTCCCACGGCGGGGCCGCCGCTGTGAACGGTTGCGGAGCGAGGTAGTACCGCACGCCGGCGTCGGGGCGGTTCGGCAGCCCGCTGTGGTAGCGCTTGCGGATCTCCGCCACCCCCGCCGCCCCATCGGGCGAGAAGGGGGTCAGCAGCCGTGCCGTCTCGTCGCGGTCCTCGACCGGCGTGGCGTGCACATGCCTGGGCAGCGCTGCCATCCGGGCGCGGAGCCCACGCGCGGCCGCCTCGGCGCCCTCCGCCGTGGGAGCCGCGACCCGACCGAGCAGGGCGCAGGAGATCCTGCGCTCGACCGGGTCGCTGAGGTACCGGAGCTCGATCCGTTCGCCGTGCCCGGTGTTCCACTGCCCCGTCAGCCAGGCGGTCTCGGCGGCCGCGGCCTTGGTCCTGCGCTCCGACTCCGAGAGGTCCGCGTACTCCTTGGTCTCGGTGAGGTCGGCGGCGGCGTCGATGCGAACGGCCGTCCAGGCCCAGACGGTCGTGCCGTCGGTGACGGTGAGCACGCCGTCCGACCCGGCTGCGCTCAGTGCCCACCGCCGGGGGTCCCGTACGGCGGCATGGGCGGGGCGGGCGGCGGGGTCGGCGAACCGTAGTGCGGCGGCGGGGTTCCCGGGACGTGCGGAGCCGGGTACGGCTGGCTCCCGTGCGGCGCCATGGCCGCCGGAGGCGCGGGCACGGCGCCCGGGACGGGACCGCTGCCGTTCTTGGTCGCCGGCGCGGTCGCGGAGGCGCCGGACTGGATGGGCGGCTCCTGACCGAAGGTCGACGCGAGCGGAACCTCGATGCCCTGGACGGCCGTCTCCACGCCCTCGCGGGCCGCGGAGTGCACGGCCTCCCGCATGGCACGCGGCTTCTCGGTGCGGAGCATCTGGTTGATCGAACCCGTGCGGTTGAACATGCCGCCCACGAGGTCCTTCAGGAAATGACCGATGATCACCGCTCCGGAGCGGGTGCGCCACATCGTCCATCCGACGTACAGGCTGGTCCCGTAGCCGAACACCGTGACGTAGGCGATGTACCGGCCGCTCTTGATGACCAGCCGATTGTTCACGACCTCCGCCATGATGTCGCTGCGGATCCGGACCGGCACCGCGGACACGGGGATCTGACGCCGCGCGAGAGCGCCGTAGATGGCCGCGTAGGCGGAGGACGACGCCGCGTGCTTGTCCTCAAGGAGGGTCTTCCACTCCGAGACCGGTTCGTTGATGCGCGCGGCGAGCAGGACGATCCAGAAGGCGATGATGCCGAGGACCTGTCCGGTGCCCAGCTCTTCGTCCGAGTCGAACGGGCCCGAGTCCGACATCAGCATGGGCAGCACGCCGAAGATCAAGAAGACGACGAGGGAGACCACGAAGGCCTGGAACCAGAGCTGGAACACGGTCCGGAAGGGCACCGACTCGTCGAAACTCAGCTCGACGTTCTCGTACCGCATCGTCTGGTTGCGGTACGCGGCGTTCGGCCCCATCGCGCCCGTGGCCGCCCAACCTCCGGCTTGTATACCGTCCATGGTCCCCGTTCCCCCGTTGCAGCAGTCGAGTTGATCACCCTACTGCAGGGGTCCGACGCCGACCGAAGCCCCCCTGCTTTTCGGGGAGTCGGCGCCACGTCGGGAGCAAGGAAGCGGCGCTCAGGCGTGGTTGACGGGAAGGACGTCCGGGGAGAGGGCGCCGGCGCGGGTGGAGGCGGAGGTCATGTGGCGGCGGTGGTGGCGGCGGCAGAGGACCTCGTAGCCGACTTCCTCGGCCGGGCGGTTGACGTCTCCGACGACCACCTGTTCGCCTTCGACGACCATGACGCCGCCCACCGTGCGGGCGTTGTGGGTGGCGCGGGCGCCGCACCAGCACAACGCCTCGACCTGGAGCTGCTCGATCCGGTCGGCGAGTTCGATCAGCCGCTGCGAGCCCGGGAAGAGCTTGGTGCGGAAGTCGGTGGTGATGCCGAAGGCGAAGACGTCCATCTCCAGGTCGTCCACGATCCGGGCCAGCTGGTCGATCTGCTCGGGCGCGAGGAACTGGGCCTCGTCCACGATGACGTAGTCCGCCTTGCCGCCCTTGGACAGCTGGTTCACCAGATAGCCGTACAGGTCCATGCCCTCGCCGGCCTCGACCGCGTCCGTCACCAGGCCGAGCCGGGAGGACAGCTTGCCCTCGCCCGCCCGGTCGTCCCGCGTGAAGATCACGCCCTGGAGCCCGCGGGCAGAGCGGTTGTGGCCGATCTGGAGAGCCAGTGTGCTCTTTCCGCAGTCCATCGTTCCGGAGAAGAACACCAGCTCGGGCATGGGAAGTCAGGGACCTTTCAGGTCGGGGTGGGTGACGGGAGTGAGGGCGTACGGGTACGGGGTCAGGAGCGGACTTCGAGGAGCGGGACCAGCTGCTCCGCGGGCGTCATCGATCCGTGCACACCGACCATCGCCGACTCGTGGGGCTCGTTGACGGAGGCGGTGATGACGACGTCGTCGTGGGCCGCGGCGACGACGTCGCCGATCCGGCCGTGGACCCGCTCGTCGACCTCGTCGCCGAACCAGCCGAGCGCGATCGCCTCCTCGCGGCTCGCCACCCAGAACTGCTCGCCGAGCACTTCCCGCCAGCAGGTGAGCACATCGGCCTCGGCCCCCGGCACCGCGTAGACGTGCCGGGCACGGCCCTCGCCGCCGAGGAGGGCGACGCCGGCGCGCAGCTCCCAGTCCTCGTCGAAGTCGATCCGGTGCTGGTCGTCGAAGGGGATGTCGACCATGCCGTGGTCGGCCGTGACGTACAGGGCCGAGCGGGGCGGCAGTTGCTCTGCGAGGCGCTGCACGAGCCGGTCGACGAACATCAGCTGACCGCGCCAGGCGTCGGAGTCGATGCCGAAGCGGTGTCCGGCGCCGTCGAGTTCGCTGTAGTACGTGTACACCAGCGAGCGGTCGCCGCCGGCGAGCTGCTCGGCGGCGAAGTCCATCCGCTCCTCGCCGGAGAGCCGACCGTGAAATGTTCCGCCGCTCAGCGCGATCTTGGTGAGCGGGGTGTCCTGGAAGATCGGCGACGAGACCTGGGCGGTGTGGATGCCCGCCTCGTGGGCCAGCTGGAAGACCGTGGGGTACGGCTGCCAGACGCGCGGCGAGGTCCACGGCTTCCAGCGGAGCTGGTTCATCAGCTCGCCGGTCTCCGGGTTGCGGACGGTGTAGCCGGGCAGTCCGTGCGCGCCGGGGAACCGTCCCGTGCCGACCGAGGCGAGCGAGGTCGCCGTGGTGGCGGGGAAGCCGGCCGTGATCGGGCGACCGGTGCCGCCGCGCGAGGAGCCGAGGAGGGAGGTGAGGTACGGGGCCTCGTCCGGGTGGGCCTTGATCTGCTCCCAGCCGAGCCCGTCGATCAGGAAGAGGCAGTTCCGGTCGGCCGGGGCGAGCTCGGCGATCCGGGCGTCGAACCCGGGGGCGCCCTGTCCGGCGACGAGCGTCGGGAGGACGTCGGCCAGCGAGCCGGTGCCGTACTCGGGGACGGGCGCCGTGGCGAGTTCGAGCGGGACGGGATCGTCCGGCCAGCCGGAGGCGACGGCGGTGGGCTGGACGACCATCAGCGGGTCGCCGCGGTGGCTTCGGAGAGCGACTGGGCGAAGGCGAGGGTCTGGCGGACCGTGTCCGGGCCGTCGCCGGCCTCGCTGACGCGCAGGCTGAGGTCGTCGGCGGTGGCGTTGCCGGTGTAGCCGTGGTCGGCGTCGCAATTGGGGTCGCCGCAGGCGGCGGGCTCCAGGTCGATGCGCGAGACGGCGCCCCAGCCGATGGTGAGGACGACCTCACGGGGCAGGGTGCCGACGGTGTACGACTCCGGGTTGGCGACGACCCGGCTGACGACGACGGAGGAGATCCGGTCGAGCTTGACCGACTCGGTGGAGGTCGTGGCGTACGGCGTCGGGGAGCTGCTGTCGGCGGCCTGCTCGTCGGTGTGGCTGACGATGAAGCGGTTGGCCGTCAGGACGAGGACCGTGACATGGCGCCGGACCTCGTTGGAGTCGAAGGTGGTCTCCTGGTGCACCAGGTACGACGCGATCGGCTCGCCGCCGACGGCGGCCTCCACCGCCTCGGCCACGAGGGCCGGGTAATAGCCGCTGCGCTCGATCGCCGCGCGCAGCCCCTGGGTCGTCGTACCGGTCTTCGCCATGGACTCCATCCTAATCCGTCGGAAGGGGCACTCCGGGACGGTCCGGCCGTCTCGTCGAGGCCGTTCCCGAGGGGCTCCCCAGGGGTTCCCAGGGGGTTCTAGTAGTTCGGAAGGCTACGCGGGCCGAGGTCCGTGCGGGGTGGCGGCGGGGCGAGCCGGACCGTCGCGCCGAGCGCGGAGAGGCCGTGCGGGGCGACGACCACGGGCTCCAGGGCGATCGCGACCACCTCGGGATGGTCGTCGACGAGCCGGGAGACGCGCAGGAGCAGCTCCTCCAGGGCGGGGGTGTCGACGGGCGCGGAGCCGCGCCAGCCGAAGAGGAGGGGGGCGGTGCGGATGGAGCGGACGAGCTCGGCGGCGTCCCGGTCGGTGGCCGGGACCAGGCGGTGGGACATGTCGCCGAGCAGCTCGGAGGCGGCGCCTGCCAGGCCGAAGGAGAGCACGGCGCCGACCGCCGGGTCGATGGCCGAGCGCACGACGGTGTCGACGCCGCGCGGCACCATCGCCTGGACGACCGGCTGCAGCTCGGCGGGCTTGCCGAGGGTCTCGGTCAATTCGGCGTACGCGGTACGGAGTTGTTCCTCGCCGGCCAGGTCGAGGCGTACGCCTCCGAGGTCGGGGCGGTGGCGCAGGTGGGGGGCGGTCGTCTTGAGGGCGACCGGGTAGCCGAGCCGGTCGGCGGCCTGGACGGCGGCGTCGGGGGTGGGCGCGGGGAGGGTGGGGAGCACATCGATCCCGTACCGCCCGAGCAGCTCGCGCGCCGCGTCGGCGTCGAGGGTCACGCCGCGCTCGTCCGCGTCCGGCCCGAGCGCGCGCTCGATCTGCGCGGCGGCCCCGGCCTCGTCGATCTCCTCGAACTCGGGCACCCGTCCGGGCTCGACCACCTGCCGCCGCCACTGTCCGTACCGGACCGCCTCGGCCAGCGCCCGCACGGCCCGCTCGGCGGCGGGGTAGGCGGGGATGCCGCCGGGGCGGGCGGGGGTGGGGGTGCCGTCGGCGGGGGGCGCGGGCTCGGTCGGGGGTGCCTGCGGGGCGAGGGCCGGGGCCTGTGGTGCCTGCGGCGCGGGGGTCGGCGCCGGGGACGGTGGCGTGCGCCGGCCCTGCGGTCGTGTGCTGGTCGCCGCCGAGAGGGCCTCCGCCAGGCCGCCCATCTCGACGTGGACGACCACCACCGGCTTCGCCGGGAGCGGGGCGGAGGCGACCGCCTCGCGGAGCTGGGCGGCGAGGACCTCACCGTCGCCTGACTCCACCGCGCCGTTCTCGCCGACCCAGGGGATCGCGGTCACGACGACCGCGTCGCACGCGTCGTCCACGAGCGCGGCCGCCAGCGCGGCGCGGAAGTCCGCGGGGCTCGCGCCCGTCGTCAGGTCGAGCGGGCGCAGCGGGCGGAGCCCCTCCGTCAGGCAGGCGTCGTACGCGAGCAGGCCGAGCGACTCGGAGTTGCCGAGGATGGCGACGCGCGGCCCGGCCGGGAGCGGCTGGCCCGCGAGGAGGAGCCCCGCGTCGACGAGCTCGGTGACCGTGTCGACGCGGATGACCCCGGCCTGCCGGAGCAGCTCGGAGACGGTGCCGTACGGAATACGGGTGACCGGCACCCGGTGTCCCGGCGGCGCGCTGCCGCTGTGCCGCGCGCCCCTGACCACGACGACCGGCTTCACCGCGGCCGTGCGCCGGGCCAGCCGGGTGAACTTCCGCGGGTTCCCGATGGACTCCAGGTACAGCAGGACGACGTCCGTCTCCGGGTCGTCGTACCAGTACTGGAGGAAGTCGTTGCCGGAGACGTCCGCCCGGTTGCCCGCGGAGATGAAGGAGGAGATCCCGGCGCCGTGCCGGTGGAGTCCGGCGAGGAGCGCGATCCCGATCGCGCCGGACTGGGTGAAGAGCCCGATCCGCCCGGTGGCCGGCAGCTGGGGTGCCAGCGAGGCGTTCAGCCGGACGTCGGCCGAGGTGTTGATGATCCCGAACGCGTTGGGCCCGATGATCCGCATGCCGTACGAGCGGGCCTGCCGCACCAGTTCCCGCTGCCGGTCCCGGCCCTCCCCCGACCCGGTCTCCGCGTATCCCGCCGAGAGCACGACGAGGCCCCGCACGCCGTGCTCGCCGCAGTCGGCGACCGCTTCCGGCACGCGCTCGGCGGGGACGGCCACGATCGCGAGGTCCACCGGTTCGCCGATGTCCCCGACGGAGCGGAAGGCCGGTACGCCTTCGAGCGTGCCGGTCTCCTCGGTCAGCGCGCGGTTCACCGCGTACGTCCGTCCGGTGAAGCCGCCGTCCAGGAGGTTGCGCAGGACCGTCCGGCCGACCCCGCCGGGGGTCCGGCCGGCTCCGACGACGGCGACCGAGGCGGGCGTGAGGAGTCGCTGCACCGAGCGGGCCTCCGCCCGCTGCTCCCGGGCGCGCTGCACGGCGAGGGAGCGGTCGGTGGGCTCCAGGTCGAGGTGGAGCCGTACGGAACCGTCCTCGAAGCTGCGCTTCTGGGTGTATCCGGCGTCCGTGAAGACCTTGATCATCTTGGTGTTGGCGGGGAGCACCTCCGCCGCGAACCGCCGGATGTCCCGCTCGCGCGCCACCGCCGCGATGTGTTCGAGCAGCGCGGAGGCCACGCCGCGTCCCTGGTGGGCGTCCTGGACGAGGAAGGCGACCTCGGCCTCGTCGGCGGGCGAGGAGGCGGGCATGCCGCGGTCGTCGATCCGGTCGTACCGCACGGTGGCGATGAACTCGCCGCCGACGGTCGCCGCGAGGCCCACCCGGTCCACGAAGTCGTGGTGGGTGAAGCGGTGCACGTCCTTGGCGGAGAGCCGGGGGTAGGGCGCGAAGAAGCGGTAGTACTTCGACTCGTCGGAGACCTGCTCGTAGAAGCTGACCAGCCGGTCGGCGTCGTCGGCGGTGATGGGCCTGATGCGCGCGGTTCCGCCGTCGCGGAGGACGACGTCCGCTTCCCAGTGGTCGGGGTACTCGTGTTCCGCTTGCTCCGGCCGTTCCGACGCGCTCTGCATGGGGCAAGCGTACGGCCGGGGTACGACACGGGCACCGGTCGCGCGGCGGGTGTGCACCATGCAAGGTAAGGGGGACCGAACGGCCCCCCGGTGGGGGTCGAAGGTCGGCGACGAGCACCCCGCGACCCGTGAGAGACTGGTCTAGACAACCCGCTTGAGACTTGAAGGGCAACACCATGGCTGAGCGCCGCGTCAACGTCGGTTGGGCCGAGGGCCTGCACGCCCGCCCCGCCTCCATCTTCGTCCGTGCCGCCACGGCCTCCGGCGTCCCCGTGACGATCGCCAAGGCCGATGGCAACCCGGTGAACGCCGCGTCGATGCTCGCGGTGCTCGGTCTGGGCGCGCAGGGCGGCGAGGAGATCGTGCTCGCTTCCGACGCCGAGGGCGCCGAGGTCGCGCTCGACCGTCTGGCGAAGCTGGTTGCCGAGGGGCTCGAGGAGCTCCCCGAGACCGTCTGACGGATGTCCGGCCGGACGGACGTCCGGGCCGAATGCGCGGGAAGCCGCACACGCCGAAATGACGGCGGGTGCGGCTTCTTCTTTTCCGGCACCCCGAAACGTCTCGTTTTCCCGTACCGCGAAACGCCTCCCGAACCGTCCCGCGAAAAGCCTCCCGAAACGTCTCCCGAAACATTCCGTAGTGAATTCAGGGGATCCGGGCAGCCCGAAGAAAGCCCGTCGAATTCCCCCCGTCAGGGCGAGCCCTCTTTGTATACGGCCCGCTCGTTAATTCCGGCCGCTCGCGGTGTTGACGACATGTTGCGAAGTCCTCACACGCCCGCGCGGTGGACGCTCGGGGCGCTTCAGCCGGTGCAGCAGCAGGGAGCGCTCGGCGTGCAGCGCGGTCAGGGCGCGGGCCCGTTCGGCGTCGCCGCGCGCCACCGCGTCCACGATCGCCCCGTGCTCCGCCCAGGCCTCGACCGGCTGGGCGGGGGCCTCGACCGCGTACATCCAGGCGATCTTGTGCCGCAGCTGGGTGAGCAGGGCGGTGAGCGCCGGGCTGCCCGAGGCCTGCGCCAGGGTCTCGTGGAACCAGCCGCCGAGCGAGCGCAGATCGTCCCCCTGACCGCGCCTGGCCCGCTCCTGCCCCAGTCTGACCAGGCCGCGCAGCACCTTGAGGTGCGCCTCGGTGCGGCGTTGCGCGGCCCGGGCCGCGCCGAGCGGTTCGAGGAGCGAGCGCATGTCCAGGAGGTCGGCCGCCTCCTGCTCGGTCGGCTCGGCCACCTGGGCGCCCGCGTGCCGGCGGGTGATCACGAAGCCCTCGGACTCCAGGGTGCGCAGCGCCTCGCGGACCGGGACGCGGGAGACTCCGTACCGGCGGGCCAGCTGCTCCTCGGTCAGCCGGCTGCCGCGCTCGAAGACGCCGGTGACGATGTCGTCCCGGATCGCCGTGCACACCGAGTGCGCGGGAATGCGCATGATCGACCTCCGCCTTAATACGCGCGAAACCGGTTGTCCGGTGACTCTATTGCAGCGGGGCGGTATTTCCGACGGGTCCTCGGTAATCATGGATATCTTTTGGTCAGCGAAAAGCCCCGGCTCAGTACGAGCCGGGGCTTTTCTGACGTGCGGTGCGGGACCTCGACGGCCGGTCGGGTCAGACGTTCACGCCGCGGGCGCGGAGGTACGCGACCGGGTTGATGTCGGAGCCGTACTCGGCGGTGGTGCGGGCCTCGAAGTGGAGGTGCGGGCCGGTGGAGTTGCCGGTCGAGCCCGAGATGCCTATCTGCTGGCCCGGGGTGACGGACTGGCCGACGGAGACACTGATGGCCGAGAGGTGCCCGTACTGGGTGTACGTGCCGTCGTTCATCCGGATGACGATGTTGTTGCCGTACGCGCCGCCCCAGCCGGCCTCGACGACGGTGCCGGAGCCGACGGAGACGACCTTGGTGCCGGAGGCGGCGTGGAAGTCGACGCCGGAGTGGCTGCCGGAGGACCAGAGGGAGCCGCCGGTCTTGTAGCCGGTGGAGACGTACGAGCCGGCCACGGGCAGCTGGAAGGAGTTCAGGCGCTTGCGCTCGGCCTCACGGGCGGCGCGCTCCTTGGCCGCGCGGATCTCCTTGGCGCGGGCCTCCGCCTTGCGCTTGGCCTCCGCCTTGGCGCGGGCCTCGGCGACGCGCTTGGCCTCGGCCTCGGCGGCCTCGCGCTCCTGCGCGGCGGCCTGGGCGTCGATCTTGTCGGCGAGGGCGTTGTCGGCCACGACGACCTGGGTCAGGCCGGTGTCCTCGAGGGAGGGGGCGTCCGTGTCGGCGGCGAGCGCCGGGGAGGCCAGGGTGCCGATGACGCCGGCGGTGGCGAGGGACGCGACGCCGGCGACGCCTGCGCTGCGGCGCGCCAGACGGCTCGGACCACGATGCTTCCCGGTGGCACGGGTGAACGCCATGTAGTGGCTGATCCTTTCCTTCCTTCTCGCCTACCGGGTTAGCTGACGGGTTCGGAGCAGGAAGGTCTCCTACGGGCCCCTCCGCACGGATGCGAAGGCGTCCGATTCACCCCAGGGACTTCGTGTGGGTCCCCGGCTCCCCAGGCTCGCGCCTGACGGGGACTCGGCGATGACTGTCCGATGCCGCGGGCGCGGCGGGTGCAACTGGCGAACAGCCGGACCGACGCTAAGCGGATCGTCTTTCAATCACCAAACAGACACGCCAGTTTGTAAGACATGCCACAGGGCATACGGTCACCCTCCGCCCCAATACGGACATAGCGGAGGACCCCGACGTAACGTGACGTCGGGGTCCTCCGTTTGCTCCGCTTCGGCGGCGGTGCGCCGCTCGATGCTGCTCGATCAGCCGGTGACGACGGTGACTTCGCCGATGCCGAGGGCCCGGACCGGCTCCTCGATCTCGGCCGCGTCACCCACGAGCACCGTGACGAGCCGGTCCACCGGGAAGGCGTTGACGACGGCTGCCGTCGCCTCGACCGTGCCGGTCTCGGCCAGGCGCGCGTACAACTGCGCCTGGAAGTCGTCCGGGAGGTGCTGCTCGACCTGGTCGGAGAGGGTCGCCGCGACGGAGGCCGCGGTCTCGTACTTGAGCGGAGCCACGCCCACCAGGTTCTGCACGGCCACGTCGCGCTCGGCGTCCGTCAGGCCCTCGGCGGCGAGGGTGCGCAGCACCTTCCACAGGTCGTCAAGTGCCGGGCCGGTGTTGGGGGTGTCCACGGAGCCGCTGATGGCGAGCATCGAGGCGCCGTGGCCCTCGCCGTCGGAGCGCAGGACCTGGCCGAAGGCCCGGACACCGTAGGTGTAGCCCTTCTCCTCGCGCAGGACGCGGTCCAGGCGGGAGGTGAGCGTGCCGCCGAGGCAGTACGTGCCGAGGACCTGGGCGGCCCAGACGCGGTCGTGCCGGTCGGCGCCCACGCGGCCGATCAGCAGCTGGGTCTGGACGGCGCCCGGCCGGTCGACGATGACCACACGGCCTGTGTCGTCGGCCGTGATCGGCGGCATGGGCCGGGGCTCCGCGCTGTTGCCCGTCCAGGCACCGAGCGACTCGGCGAGGACTTTGTCCAGGTCCACGTCGGTCAGGTCGCCGACGACCACGGCGGTGGCCGTGGACGGCCGCAGGTGGGTCTGGAAGAAGGCGCGGACGGCGGCGGCGTCGATGGCGGCCACCGTGTCCTCGGTGCCCTGGCGCGGCCGGGACATGCGGGACTCGGCCGGGAAGAGCTCCTTGGAGAGCTGCTTGGCCGCCCGGCGGGCCGGGTTGGCCGTCTCGTGCGGGATCTCGTCGAGCCGGTTGTTCACCAGGCGCTCGACCTCGGTCTCGAGGAACGCCGGCGCGATCAGGGCCTCCGAGACCAGCCCGAGCGCCTTGGGCAGCCGGGAGACGGGAACCTCCAGGGAGACCCGTACGCCCGGGTGGTCCGCATGCGCGTCGAGCGTGGCGCCGCAGCGCTCCAGCTCGGCGGCGAACTCCTCGGCGGTGTGCTGGTCGGTGCCCTCGGTGAGGGCTCGGGCCATGATCGTGGCGACACCGTCGAGACCGGCGGGCTCGGCCTCCAGCGGGGCGTCGAAGAAGATCTCGACGGCCACGACCTGCTGGCCGGGGCGGTGACAGCGCAGCACCGTCAGGCCGTTGTCCAGCGCTCCGCGGTCCGGCGCGGGAAAGGCCCAGGGCCTCGCCGCGCCCGGCTCGGGCTGCGGGTGGAACGTCATGCTCGTCAAAGACGCGGCAGCGTCGGTCACTGGTCCGCTCCCTCTTCCTCGTCGCTGTCGCCCTGCTCGGCGTCGCTCTGTTCGGTACCGATCGGCTCGTAGACCAGCACCGCGCGGTTGTCCGGGCGCAGCCGGGCCGCGGCGACCTCCCGCACCTCGTCGGCGGTGACGTCCAGGACCCGGTTGACGGCGGTCAGGGCCAGCTGCGGGTCCCCGAACAGGACCGCGAAACGGCACAGTTCGTCGGCGCGGCCGGCGACCGTGCCGAGCCGGTCCAGCCACTCGCGCTCCAACTGGGCCTGGGCGCGCTCCATCTCCTCGGGCGTCGGGCCCTCGGCGGCGAACCGGGCCAGCTCCTCGTCGACGGCCGTCTCGATCTCGGGCACCTCGACGCCACCGGAGGTCTTGACGTCCAGCCAGCCCAGCGAGGGCGCACCGGCCAGGCGCAGCAGGCCGAAGCCGGCCGCCACGGCCGTACGGTCGCGGCGCACAAGGCGGTTGTGGAGCCGGGACGACTCGCCTCCGCCGAGCACGGTCAGGGCGAGGTCGGCGGCGTCGCACGCGCGCGTGCCGTCGTGCGGGAGGCGGTAGGCGGCCATCAGCGCCCGGGCCGGGACCTCCTCCTCGACGACCTCGCGCAGCTGCTCCCCGATGGTGTCGGGCAGGGTGCCGTCGCGCGGGGGCAGCTTGCCGTCGTGGGACGGGATGGAGCCGAAGTACTTCTCGATCCAGGCCAGCGTCTGCACCGGGTCGATGTCGCCGACGACCGAGAGGACCGCGTTGTTCGGCGCGTAGTACGTACGGAAGAAGGCCCGCGCGTCCTCCAGCGTCGCCGCGTCCAGGTCGGCCATGGAGCCGATCGGCGTGTGGTGGTACGGGTGGCCGTCGGGGTACGCGAGGGCGGTCAGCTTCTCGAAGGCCGTGCCGTACGGCACGTTGTCGTACCGCTGGCGGCGCTCGTTCTTGACGACGTCCCGCTGGTTCTCCATGGACTCGTCGTCCAGGGCGGCGAGCAGGGAGCCCATGCGGTCCGCCTCCAGCCAGAGCGCGAGCTCCAGCTGGTGCGTCGGCATGGTCTCGAAGTAGTTGGTGCGCTCGAAGCTCGTCGTGCCGTTGAGCGAGCCACCCGCGCCCTGCACCAGCTCGAAGTGGCCGTTGCCGTGGACCTGCTTCGAGCCCTGGAACATCAGGTGCTCGAAGAGGTGGGCGAGGCCGGTGCGGCCGGCGACCTCGTGGCGGGAGCCGACGTCGTACCAGAGGCACACCGCGGCGACCGGGGTCAGGTGGTCCTCGGAGAGCACCACCCGCAGGCCGTTGGCCAGCCGGTGCTCGGTCGCTGTCAGGCCGCCTGAGCCGGCCTCTGCCGTGGCCGTGTGACCCATGGGCATGTACGTCCCTTCGATCGCGATATGGAAAAGTCCTGCCACCCTATGCAAGCGCACTGACCCCTCGCGAAGTTCCCACAGGTTCCCCGCGTCCCTCTTCCGGGTCGCGTGGGCGTCGCGGAAACGATTCACGGCCCGATGACGGACGGCTCACGACCCGACGGCGGGCGGCTCACGGCCCGACGGCGCACGGCTCACGGCCCGACGGCGGACGGTTCACGGCCCGACGGCGGGCGGTTCACGAACCGCTCGCGGACCGTGCTCGAACCGCTCCGCTACGGCCCGACCGCCGCTCACGCCCGGGTCGCGGTCGGCGTTGTCGGTGGGACGGTCCACAATGGTCCGCGTCAGATCAACCTTGTTGGTGAAGGAGCCGCAGCCGCGATGGCCCGCCGCAGCACGAAGACACCGCCGCCGGACGACGCGTTCGAGGAGAGGATCCTCGACATCGACGTCGTCGACGAGATGCAGGGCTCCTTCCTCGAGTACGCGTACTCGGTGATCTACTCCCGCGCGCTGCCGGACGCCCGCGACGGCATGAAGCCGGTGCAGCGCCGCATCGTGTACCAGATGAACGAGATGGGGCTCCGCCCCGACCGCGGCTATGTGAAGTGCGCCCGCGTCGTCGGCGAGGTCATGGGCAAGCTGCACCCGCACGGCGACGCGTCGATCTACGACGCGATGGTGCGCATGGCACAGCCCTTCTCCATGCGCCTCCCGCTGGTCGACGGCCACGGCAACTTCGGCTCGCTCGGCAACGACGACCCGCCGGCCGCCATGCGGTACACCGAGTCGAAGATGGCCGCCGCCGCGCTGATGATGACGGAGTCCATCGACGAGGACACCGTCGACTTCACGCCGAACTACGACGGCCAGGAGCAGGAGCCGGTCGCGCTGCCGGCCGCGTATCCGAACCTGCTGGTCAACGGCGCCTCGGGCATCGCGGTCGGCATGGCGACGAACATGCCCCCGCACAACCTGGGCGAGGTCATCGCGGCCGCCCGGCACCTGATCCGCCACCCGAACGCGGACCTCGAGGCGCTCATGCGCTTCGTGCCGGGCCCCGACCTGCCCACCGGCGGCCGGATCGTCGGCCTCTCCGGCATCAAGGACGCGTACGAGAACGGCCGCGGCACGTTCAAGATCCGCGCCACCGCGACCGTGGAGAACGTGACGGCCCGGCGCAAGGGCATCGTCGTCACCGAGCTGCCCTTCACGGTCGGCCCGGAGAAGGTCATCTCCAAGATCAAGGACCTGGTCGGCTCCAAGAAGCTCCAGGGCATCGCCGACGTCAAGGACCTCACCGACCGCAGCCACGGCCTGCGCCTGGTCATCGAGGTCAAGAACGGCTTCGTGCCGGAGGCGGTCCTTGAGCAGCTCTACAAGCTGACGCCGATGGAGGAGTCCTTCGGCATCAACAACGTGGCGCTCGTCGACGGCCAACCGCTCACGCTCGGTCTCAAGGAGCTCCTTGAGGTCTATCTCGACCACCGCTTCGACGTGGTGCGCCGACGCTCGGAGTTCCGCCGTACGAAGAAGCGCGACCGGCTGCACCTCGTCGAGGGCCTGCTCGTCGCGCTGCTCGACATCGACGAGGTCATCCGCCTCATCCGCTCCAGCGAGAACTCGGCGCAGGCGAAGGAGCGGCTGATCGAGCGCTTCTCGCTGAGCGAGGTCCAGACGCAGTACATCCTGGACACCCCGCTGCGCCGGCTCACCAAGTTCGACCGGATCGAGCTGGAGACCGAGCGCGACCGGCTCAACGGCGAGATCGACGAGCTGACCGGGATCCTGGAGTCCGACAGCGAGCTGCGCAAGCTGGTCTCGGCGGAACTGGCGGCGGTGGCCAAGAAGTTCGGCACCGACCGTCGGACGGTCCTGCTGGAGTCGGCGGGCGCTTCGGTCGCCGCCGTGTCCCTCGAAGTCGCGGACGACCCCTGCCGGGTGCTGCTGTCCTCGACGGGGCTGCTGGCGCGTACGGCCACGGCCGAGATCCCGGCCCCCGCCGAGGACGGCAAGCGTGCGAAGCACGACGTGATCGTCTCGGCGGTCCCGGCGACGCAGCGCGGCGACGTCGGCGCGGTGACCTCCACGGGCCGGCTGCTGCGGCTCGCGGTGATCGACCTGCCCCAGCTGCCGGACACGGCCGCCGCGCCGAACCTGGCGGGCGGGGCGCCCCTGGCGGAGTTCCTGACCCTGGAGGACGACGAGACGGTGGTCTGTCTGACCACGCTCGACGAGTCCTCGCCGGGTCTGGCGCTCGGCACGCTGCAGGGCGTGGTCAAGCGCGTGGTCCCGGACTATCCGTCGAACAAGGACGAGCTGGAGGTCATCACCCTCAAGGAGGGTGACCGGATCATCGGCGCGACCGAGCTGCGGACGGGCGAGGAGGACCTGGTCTTCATCACCTCCGACGCCCAACTGCTGCGCTACCAGGCCTCGCAGGTACGGCCCCAGGGCCGTCCTGCGGGCGGCATGGCGGGCATCAAGCTGGCGGACGGCGCCGAGGTGCTCTCGTTCACCGCGGTGGACCCGGCGGCGGACGCGGTGGTCTTCACGGTCGCCGGCTCCACGGGCACGCTGGACGACGGCGCCGCCACGTCGGCGAAGCTGACGCCGTTCGACCAGTACCCCCGCAAGGGCCGTGCGACCGGTGGCGTGCGCTGCCAGCGGTTCCTGAAGGGCGAGGACGTGCTCATCCTCGCCTGGGCGGGCGCCACCCCGGCGTACGCCGCACAGGAGAACGGCACGCCGGTGGACCTGCCCGAGGTGGACCCGCGCCGCGACGGCTCGGGCACCCCCCTGCCGAAGCCGGTCTCGGTGCTGGCGGGCCCGGCGAGCTAGCCCTCTTCCGGCTCGTTCTCGTTCTCCTGTACGTACCGCAGGACGCCCCACATGCTGTGCTCGTCGGGGGCGTCCTGCGGGCCGTTCACGCGGCAATCGTCGAGCGCCTTGCGCAGGGCTCCGGCGTCGATGCCGGAGCCGATGAGGACGAGCTCGGTGAGCCGCTCCTGCCCGGCGGTCCAGGGCTCGGGGTAGAAGCGCAGGAACCTGCCGACGGCGTGCACCGCATAGCGGTTGGCGGGGTCGGCGGCGCCGAAGTCGAGGAAGCCCTTGATGCGGTAGAGGCCCTCGGGCCGGGAGTCGAGGAACTCCATGAGCCTGCGCGGGTGGAGCGCGGTGCCGGAGGACAGGGAGAGGGTCTCGTAGGCGGCGTGCGGATGGTCGTGCGCGTCGTCGTCCCCGTACAGCAGGTCCTCGATCGACATCTGCCCCTCGATCTCCCCCTCGGGCACGACCCGGTCGAAGAGCAGTTCGGGGTCGACGCGGCCATGCGCGGCCCGGACCACGGCG
The DNA here is from genome assembly GCF_040638605.1 of Streptomyces sp. NPDC026092. Lineage (NCBI taxonomy): Bacteria > Bacillati > Actinomycetota > Actinomycetes > Kitasatosporales > Streptomycetaceae > Streptomyces > Streptomyces sp. NPDC026092. The sequence goes on along the minus strand of NZ_JBEZYN010000013.1, from coordinate 110,802 downwards.
GCACGCCCGGCGAGCCGCGCGACGCTGTCATGAACCGCTGCCAGCTCCTCCTCCCCCACCCGATCGACCTTGTTGAGGACGACGAGGTCGGCGAGAGCCAGATGCCGGTCGGTCTCGGGGTGCGCGGCCCGAGTCCGCGCGAACTCGGCGGCGTCGACGACCTGCACGAGCCCGCCGTAGACGACGCGCTCGTTCTCGCTGGCGAGCACCATCCGCACGAGCTCCTGGGGCTCGGCGAGACCGCTAGCCTCGATGACGATCACGTCGAGCCGGGCCTCGGGACGGGTGAGCACCTCCAGGTACTCGTCCAGCTCGCTCGCGTCGACGGCACAGCACAGGCACCCGTTCCCGAGCGAGACGGTGGAGCCGACCTGCCCGGCGACGGTCATGGCGTCGATCCCGATGTCCCCGAAGTCATTGACCATGACCCCGATCCGGGTCCCGCGGGCGCTGCGCAGCAGATGGTTGAGCAGCGTCGTCTTGCCCGACCCGAGAAACCCGGAGAGAACGACGACGGGAATCTGCTGCTTGGTCAAGGGAAACCCCTCCGACGACTGGACACACACCAAAGCCCCAGAATAGGCAACCGCCACCCAACCGGCCCCCACCCCACCGCCCCACAGCCGCCGACGGTGAGCAACCGCCCACTGGCCGACCCGCACCTCTGCCCTCCGTCCCGCACGGGTGGTGCGGGTGGGAACCCCAAGCCCGGCCGGAGGCCGGGCGCACCCCCACCGGCCCGCGGCCGCACCACCCGTCCCCGCCCGCGCCGCCGCCCGCCCAAGGGCCCCGCACATTTCCGGTCCCCGCCCCCACCCCCGTACCGTTCCTGCCATGCCCCCCGCAGCGACCACCCCCACGCGACGCAGGCGCTTCGGCTGGCCGAGGCGGGTCTTCGCCCAGGTCCTCCTGATGCAGCTGGCCATCGCCGCCGGCGTCACCGTGCTGGCCACCGGCCTCTTCCTCGCGCCGCTGAGCGACCAGCTCGACGACCAGGCCATGCGGCGCGCCCTCGCCATCGCGGAGACCACCGCCTCCCCCGAGGTGGCAGCCGCGCTGCGGACCACCGGGCCCTCCGCCGACGGCCCGGTGCAGCGCGAGGCCGAGCGGATCCGGCAGTCCACGGGCGCCGAGTACGTCGTGATCATGGACACCCGGGGCGTCCGCTGGTCCCACACCGACCGGACCCAGATCGGCAGGATCGTCTCCACGGACCCCAGCGCCGCGCTCGCGGGCCGCGAGGTCATGGAGATCGACAACGGCACCCTCGGCCGTTCGGCCAGAGGCAAGGCCCCACTGCGGGACGCGGACGGAACCATCGTCGGCGCGGTCTCCGTCGGCATCGAGTACGACAGCGTCCACGACCGGCTCCTCGGGGCGATCCCCGGGCTCCTCGCGTACGCGGGCGGCGCCCTGGCGGCCGGCGCCCTGGCCGCGTACCTGATCTCGCGCAGGCTCCAGCGCCAGACCCACGACCTCGCGTTCTCGGACATCTCCGCGCTCCTCGCCGAGCGCGAGGCGATGCTCCACGGCATCCGCGAGGGCGTCGTCGCCCTCGACCGCACCGGACGCGTCCGGCTCCTGAACGACGAGGCGCAGCGGCTGCTCGGCATCGGCCCCGAAGCGACCGGGCGCCCGCTGGAGGAGGCGCTCGGTTCCGGTCGTACGGCCGATGTACTGGCCGGCCGGGTCACGGGTGAGGACCTGGTCACCGTACGGGGCAACCGTGTGCTGATCGCCAACCGGATGCCGACGGACGACGGCGGCGCCGTCGCCACCCTCCGCGACCGGACCGAGCTGGAGCGGCTCGGCCGGGAGCTGGACTCCACCCGGGGCCTGATCGATGCCCTCCGCGCCCAGGACCACGAGCACGCCAACCGGCTGCACACCCTCCTGGGCCTGCTGGAGCTGGAGATGCACGACGAGGCGGTCGAGTTCGTCACCGAGGTCGTCGGGGTCCACCGCGCCACCGCCGAGCAGGTCACGGAGAAGGTCCACGACCCGCTGCTCGCCGCGCTCCTGGTCGGCAAGGCCACGGTCGCCGCCGAACGGGGCGTGTCCCTGCGGATCTCCACCGACTCGCTCCTCCCCGACCGGCTGGTCGACCCCCGCGAGCTGGTCACGGTCGTCGGCAACCTCGTCGACAACGCCCTGGACGCCGCCGCGGGCACCGCCCACGCGCGCGTGGAGATCGCCCTGCGGGCCGAGGGCCGTACGGTCGTCCTGCGGGTCACCGACAGCGGTCCCGGCGTACCGGACGACCACCGCGAACTGATCTTCACCGAGGGCTGGACCACGAAGGAGCTGCCGTCCCACGGCAAGCGGGGCCTGGGCCTGGCCCTCGTACGCCGGCTCGCCGAACGCCGCGGCGGCAGCGCCCTGGTCGGCACGGGCCCGGACGGCAACGGCGCCGAGTTCACCGTCGTCCTCCCGGAAGCGCTGAACGAGCCGGCGCCGCAGCCAGACCCGGCCCCGGACTCGGACCCGCCGGAGCGTACGGCCGCACCCGTAGGAGATCCGCGATGATCGACGTACTCGTCGTGGACGACGACACCCGCGTGGCGCGGATCAACGCCGCGTACGTGACGAAGGTGCCCGGTTTCCGGGTCGTCGCCACCGCCCACTCCACGGCGGAGGCGCTCGCCCGTCTGAGCGAGGTACCGGTCGACCTGATCCTGCTCGACCACTACCTGCCCGACGAGAACGGACTCGCCGTCGTACGGGAGCTGCGCCGCCTCGGCCATCAGACCGACGTGATCATGGTGACGGCGGCGCGCGACGTGGCGACCGTCCAGGCGGCGATGCGCCACGGCGCGCTGCAGTACCTGGTCAAGCCCTTCGCCTTCGCCGGGCTGCGCGCCAAGCTGGAGGCGTACGCAGGCCTGCGCGACACGCTCGAACGCGGCGGCGAGGCGGAACAGGCCGAAGTCGACCGCATCTTCGGCGCCCTCTCGGCGGGCGCCGTGGAGCCGGACCTCCCCAAGGGCCACTCCCCACCACCGCGGAGCTGCTGCGCCAGGTGCTGCTGGCCGCCGACGGGGCTCTGTCCGCGCAGGAGATCGCCGAGCGGGCGGGGGTGAGCCGGCAGACCGCGCAGCGCTATCTCAAGCTGCTCGAACGGGCCGGCCGGGTGCGGCTCTCGCTGAAGTACGGCGAGACGGGCCGCCCCGAGCACCGGTACGTCTGGGTGAAGGCGACCGGCTGAGCCCTGCGGAGGCTCCCTCCGGGCCTCAGACCGCCCCGGCCCCCGTCAGCGCCCTGACCTCCGTCTCCGCGTGCTTGGCCGCGTCCGGCGGCTCGGGCGAGGTGACGGTGCCGATCCAGCCCGCCAGGAAGCCGAGCGGGATGGAGACCAGGCCGGGGTTCTGGAGCGGGAAGACATGGAAGTCCACGCCCGGGAAGAGCGCCTCGGGGCTGCCGGAGACGACCGGCGAGAGGACCACGAGCAGCATCGCGGGGACGAGCCCTCCGTACACCGACCAGACGGCGCCGCGCGTGGTGAAGTTCCGCCAGAACAGCGAGAAGAGCAGCACCGGCAGGTTGGCCGAGGCGGCGACCGCGAAGGCGAGGCCGACCAGGAACGCCACGTTGAGGTCGCGGGCGAGCAGACCGAGCCCGATCGCGGCCGCGCCGATCCCGGCCGCGGCCATCCGCGCCACGGTCACCTCGCTGTACTGCTTGGCCCGCGCGCGCCTGCGGCGCAGCGAGGCGTACAGGTCGTGGGCGACGGAGGCGGACGAGGCGAGCGTGATGCCGGCGACCACGGCCAGGATGGTGGCGAAGGCGATGGCGGCGACGATCGCGAACAGCACCGTGCCCCCGGTCGACCCGGCCCCTCCGCCGAGGTCGAGGGCGAGGAGCGGTACGGCGGTGTTCCCGGCGGCGTTGGAGGCGCGAACGGCGTCGGGGCCGATGATCGCGGCGGCGCCGAAGCCGAGGACGATCGTCATGAGGTAGAAGCCGCCGATGAGTCCGATGGCCCAGACGACCGAACGGCGGGCGGCCCGCGCGGTGGGCACGGTGTAGAATCGGGACAGGATGTGCGGCAGGCCCGCCGTGCCCAGGACGAGGGCGAGGCCGAGGCTGATGAAGTCCAGCCGGGCGGCCCATTCGCCGCCGTAGCGCAGGCCCGGCGCGAGGAAGTCCCGTCCGTGTCCGCTGCGTTCGGCGGCCGTGGCGAGCAACTGGTTGAAGTCCCCGTGGAAGCGGAGCAGCACCAGCACGGTGAGGGCGATCGTGCCGGCGATGAGCAGCACGGCCTTGACGATCTGGATCCAGGTGGTCGCCCGCATCCCACCGAGCGACACGTAGATCACCATCAGCGCGCCGACGCCGATCACGGTCCAGGAGCGGGCGGCCTCACTGGTACCGCCGAGGAGTAGGGCGACCAGGCTGCCGGCCCCGACCATCTGGGCCACCAGGTAGAGCACGGAGACGGTGACGGAGGACGTGCCGGCGGCGATCCGGACGGGGCGCTCCGCCATCCGCGCCGCGACGACGTCGGCGAGCGTGAACCGGCCGCAGTTGCGCACCAGTTCGGCCACCAGGAAGAGGACGACCAGCCAGGCGACGAGGAATCCGACGGAGTACAGCATGCCGTCGTAGCCGAAGAGCGCGATCAGGCCGGAGATGCCGAGGAAGGAGGCGGCGGACATGTAGTCGCCGGCGATGGCGAAACCGTTCTCCAGGGGCGAGAAGAGCCGTCCCCCGGCGTAGAACTCCTCGGCCGAGCCGTGCCGGTTCCGGCTCGCCCAGGTGGTGATCCCGAGAGTCACGGCGACAAAGGCGCTGAACAGCAGCAGCGCGAGCATCTGATGGTCGTTGGTCACCGCTGCACTCCCCGTGTCATCTCCTGTGCCCGCGTCTCGTCGAACACCGTCCACCGCAGCTCCAGCGCGGCCCGGTCCCGCCGTAGCCGGGCGTGCCGGGCGTAGGCCCAGGTCAGCAGGAAGGTGGTGAGGAACTGCCCGAGCCCGGCCAGCATCGCCACGTTGATCATCCCGATGACGGGCCGGGCCATCAGCTCGGGTGCCGCCGTCGCCGCCACGACATAGGCGAGGTACCAGAGGAGGAAGGCGAAGGTCGCCGGGATCACGAACCGCCGGTAGCGGCTGCGCACTTCCTGGAAGGCCGGGCTGCGCTGGACCTCCAGATAGACGGCCGCCGCACTCCGGTCGGAGCCGTGCACCGAGCCGTGCACCGAGCCGCGCTCGGACCCGTGCCTCGAGTCCCGCCGCCCCGAACCGTGCGCCGACCCGTGTTCCGGCTGCTGTCGCGGTACGGCTCCGGTCGCCGGCGCTGCGGTCCCGTCCTCGGTGGTCGGTGCCTCCGCGTCGACCGACTCGCCCCAGCCGGAGGCGAGTGCGTCGTACCAGGGGTCGTCGATCCGCACCGCGGGGACGCCCGGCCCTTCGTCCTTCTCCACCGCTGAACTCTCCTTGTCAGCGAACCGTTTCGGCCGCGTGCCCAAGGATGGACAGAGCGGGAAGATCCCGGACTCTTCTCCCTCCTTACTTCACCCCATCAGGTGATGGTTTCGCCTGGTGGTGCGACGAGCCCATGCCGATATGCGTACCGGACGGCCTGCACCCGGTCGCGGACTCCGATCTTGGCGAAAAGGTTGTTGATATGGGTCTTCACCGTGGCGGTCGAGATGCTCAGCCGGGCGCCGATCTCCTGGTTGGAGAGGCCGTCCGCGACCAGGGCGAGCACCTCGGCCTCGCGCTCGGTGAGCCCGTCGGGCAGCGTGGCCGGTTGCCGCCGCGGCCGGCCTCCTGGCAGGTCGCCGACGGGTCCGTCGCGCCGCTCGGGTTCGACCATCAGCTTTTCCAGGAGCCGCCGTTGGACGGCGGGAGCGAGTCCGGCCCGTCCGTCGAGCACGTCGTGCACCGCGCGCACGATCTCCTCCCCTCCCGCGTCCTTGGTGAGATAGCCACGTGCCCCCGCCCTGAGCGCCGGGAAGAGGGAGTCGTCGTCGGCATACGTGGTGAGCACCACGACCTCCGTGCCGGGGTGTTCGGCGCGGATCCGCCGGGTCGCCTCGACTCCGTCGCAGCGCGGCATCCGAAGGTCCATCAGCACCACATCGGGGGCCAGTTCGGCGGTCAGGGCGACGGCCTCCTCACCGTCCTTGGCGGCCCCGACCACCTCGATGCCGGGCAGCAGGCCCAGCACGAGCACGATTCCCTCCCTCACCATGGACTGGTCGTCGGCGACGATCACCCGCGCGACCCTGCCGTCGCCCTGCCGGTTCCCGGAGCCGCTCATGCCGGCACCCTCAGCCGCACCGCGAAGCCGTCGCCCTCGGGCCCCGCGTCCAGCGTCCCGCCGAGGAGCTCGGCGCGCTCGCGCATCCCGAGCAGCCCGTAGCCGGACCCCGAGGCGCTCAGCCCCGCGCCGCTCGTGACCGCACCGGGTGCGCCCGAGTCCCGTATCTCCAGGGCGACCTCACCCGTCTCGTAGGCCAGGAGCAGGCGCGCCCTGGCCCCGGGAGCGTGCTTGCGGACGTTGGTGAGGGCTTCCTGCGCCACTCTCCGTACGGCTTGGGAGGCTTCCGCCGGCAGCTGTCGGCGCGCGCCGACCACCTTGACCTCGGCCCGGTCCTCGCGTGCCAGCTCCCGTAGGTAGTCCTCGACGGGCGCCATGTCGCCCCGGAGTGCGGAGAGCGCCTGCCGGGTCTCGGCGAGCCCCTCCCGGGCCATGGACCGGGCAGCGACCACCCGCTCCAGGATCGTCTCCCGCTCGGCGCCGGCCTCGATCTGGAGCCTGGCCGCCTCCAGGTGCACCATCTGCGCGGAGAGGCTGTGGGCCAGGACGTCGTGGATCTCGCGCGCGATCCTGGCCCGCTCGGCCAGGGCCGCGGAGGCCGCCTCGGCGTCGCGTGCGGCGCGCTCCTGGGCGAGCAGCCGGAACCCGGCGCTGCGGGCTTCGGCGTCCAGGCGCAGGGAGTACCCCGTGAGCAGGACCGCGGCGGTGGTGACCGCGGCCCCCGCGACCCCGGTCTCGTCGGCGTCGACGAACCCCCCGGAGAGGAGCAGCACGGTGGCCAGGGCGACGAGCATCGGCAGTCGCTGCATCGCGGCGACGGAGACGACGATCCAGAGCAGCGTGGCGGTGACGTGCGCTCCCGCGAGGTGTGCCGCGAGGCCGAGGCCCGCGACGGCCCCGAGCAGGGCGAGGGAGGGCAGGAGCCGGTTGGCCAGGGTCGTCCGGTGGTAGGCGCAGAGTGCGGCCCCGGCCAGGACGAGGCCCAGCGGTGGAAAGACCCCGTACCAGCCGGGGGAAGCGCCCGAGAGATAGGCGCTGATCACGGTCCACCCGCTTATCGCGGCGAACAACAGTCCGTCGATCACGAGGCGGCCGCGTGGCACACCGACCCGGGTCAGTGCCTCCGGCGCGGGCCACGCGAACCATCGCCCGGTCGACTTGTTGCCTTTCACATCCGTCCCCCTCCGTCATCTCGATGCTACGGAGAGGGAGCGCGTCCGTGATCAGCTCAGGGGTGGAACTCGGTGGCTCCACCCGTGGGTGGAGCCACCGGCTACGCGTCGATCCGCGAACGGTCGAGCGTCGCCGCGGAGCTGGTGATGAACTCCTTGCGGGGCGCCACGTCGTTGCCCATGAGCAGGTCGAAGACCGTCTCGGCCGAGTCCAGGTCGCCGATGTTGATCCGGCGCAGGGTCCGGTGCCGGGGGTCCATGGTGGTCTCCGCCAGCTGGTCGGCGTCCATCTCGCCGAGGCCCTTGTAGCGCTGGATGGCGTCCTTGAAGCGGATCCCCTTGCGCTGGAACTCGAGCAGGGTCTGGCGCAGCTCGTTGTCCGAGTACGTGTAGACGTACTTGTCCTGGCCCTTCTTGGGCTGGACGAGCTCGATCCGGTGCAGCGGCGGCACGGCGGCGAAGACCCGGCCCGCCTCGACCATGGGGCGCATGTAGCGCTGGAAGAGGGTCAACAGCAGGCAGCGGATGTGCGCACCGTCGACGTCGGCGTCGACGAGGAGCACGATCTTGCCGTAGCGGGCCGCGTCGATGTCGAAGGTCCGGCCCGAGCCGGCTCCTATGACCTGGATGATCGCCCCGCACTCGGCGTTCTTGAGCATGTCCGAGACCGAGGACTTCTGGACGTTGAGAATCTTGCCGCGGATCGGCAGCAGGGCCTGGAACTCGCTGTTCCGTGCGAGCTTGGCGGTGCCGAGCGCGGAGTCTCCCTCGACGATGAAGAGCTCGCTGCGCTCCACATCGTCGCTGCGGCAGTCGGCGAGCTTCGCCGGCAGGGAGGAGGACTCCAGCGCCGTCTTCCTGCGCTGCGCGTCCTTGTGCTGGCGGGCCGCGATACGGGTCCTAGCGGCCGCGACGGCCTTCTCCAGGACGGCCCGAGCCTGGGCCTTGTCGTCGCGCTTGGTGGACGTGAGGAAGGCCTTCAGCTCCTTGGCGACCACGTTGGCGACGATCCGGCGGGCCGCCGAGGTGCCGAGCACCTCCTTGGTCTGCCCCTCGAACTGCGGCTCGGCCAGCCGGACGGTCACGACGGCCGTGAGCCCCTCCAGTGCGTCGTCCTTGACGATGTCGTCCTCGGCGACGCGCAGCATCTTCACGGAGCGCAGGACCTCGTTGACCGTCTTGGTGATGGCCTGGTCGAAGCCCGAGACGTGGGTGCCGCCCTTGGGCGTGGCGATGATGTTGACGAACGACTTGACCGTGGTGTCGTAGCCGGTGCCCCAGCGCAGGGCGACATCGACGCCCAGCTCGCGGGTGACCTCGGTCGGCGTCATGTGGCCGCGGTCGTCGAGGACCGGGACGGTCTCCTTGAAGGTGCCCTGGCCGGTGAGCCGGAGCACGTCGCAGACGGCCTTGTCCTGGGCGAGGAACTCGCAGAACTCGCTGATGCCGCCGTCGAAGCGGAACGTCTCCTCGCTCTTGCCCACGCCCTCCAGGTCGCGCTCGTCGCGGACGACGATGGTCAGGCCGGGGACCAGGAAGGCGGTCTGCCGGGCGCGCTGGTGCAGGTGCTCCAGGGAGAGCTTGGCGTCCTTGAGGAAGATCTGGCGGTCCGCCCAGTACCGCACGCGGGTGCCGGTGCGGGTCTTCGGGACGCGCTTGCCCTTCAGCAGGCCGCTGGACGGGTCGAAGGGGCTGTCGGGGCCCTGCTCGGTGAAGATGCCGGGGACGCCCCGGCGGAAGCTGATCGCGTGCGTCGCGCCGTTCCGGTCGACCTCAACGTCGAGCCGGGCCGAGAGCGCGTTCACCACGGAAGCGCCGACGCCGTGCAGACCGCCGGAGGCCGCGTACGAGCCGCCGCCGAACTTTCCGCCCGCGTGGAGCTTCGTCATGACGACCTCGATGCCGGACAGTCCGGTCTTGGGCTCGACGTCGACCGGGATGCCCCGGCCGTTGTCGCGCACCTCGACGGAGCCGTCGTCGTGGAGGATCACGTCGATGTGGTCGCAGTAGCCACCGAGAGCCTCGTCGACCGAGTTGTCGATGATCTCCCAGAGGCAGTGCATCAGACCGCGACTGTCGGTGGACCCGATGTACATACCGGGGCGCTTGCGGACAGCTTCGAGCCCTTCGAGTACGAGCAGGTGCCGCGCGGTGTAGTTGGAACCGTCACGGTCTGCGGTCAGCAGCGCACTGGACGGCACGGACGTCTCGGCGGTCACGCGGTTCGCTCCTCGCTGAATTTGAAAACTGGCCCGGTGGGGTAAGGCCCGGCGTCATTCACCGGTCAGAGGGTACCGATGCCTGGTAGAGCCGTTGTCACGCCACCCTCCTGATTTCTCATGCTAGTGCAGAGTCGCATGGGTGTTCGATCCCTCGAAGGGGTGACGCGAACATCACGTTCCCTTCGAGGCATGAACCATTTAGGCTCCGGGCACGTCCTCATGAACAACCGGCAACCCAGCCGGGAGGACGAAACCGAGACAAGCAATGCGAAATCCGTAGAGCGACGCAATACGGCTCATTCGCCGCCAACCGGCAGCAGACAGCCACCTCGGGAAGAAGTTTCGAGGAAAAGCCACGAGCGGGAACGTTTTCGGCCTGGTTGGATGTTGACCCTGGTACGACAGCTCGTCGAGCTAGAGAAGAGGCGACGTGACTACTGTTCTGACCCCCGCGAGCCCCCTGACGGCCGCTGACCGCTGCGACCGCTGCGGCGCCCAGGCGTACCTGCGCGTCGTCCTGACAAGCGGCGGTGACTTGCTCTTCTGCGCCCACCACGGTCGCAAGTTCGAGCCGGAACTCAAGAAGATCGCCGCGGAAATACAGGATGAGACCGACCGGCTCACCGATGTGCCGGCCAAGGCAGTAGACGAGGACCGCTGACGCCTCGCATCCACGACGAGCCAAGGGCCGGTCACTGATCGGTCGACGGGCGGCCACCCCCGCACCCAGGGGGGTGGCCGCCCGTTCTCGTACCCGAGGGCTCAGAAGCTCTCCGGCAGCACCGTCGAGACGCGGGTGTAGACGCCCGGGTTCTCGGGCTGTCCGCAGCCGCTGCCCCAGGACACCAGACCGATGAGCCGCCCGCCGGCCACCAGCGGCCCGCCACTGTCCCCCTGGCAGGCGTCCCTGCCTCCCTGCGGGTCACCGGCGCACAGCATCGTGGCGGACCGGTACGCCGCCCCCCAGCCCCCCGGATAGGCCCGCTGGCACGCACTGTCGGGCAGCACCTGGACGCGCGCCGAGCGCAGGGTGGAGGCGTAGGTGCCGTTTCCTGTGGTGTCCCCCCAGCCGTACACGTCCGCCGCCGTGCCGGGCGTCTCGGCCGCGTCCCCGGGGACGGCGGTCTTGATCACGTACGACTGCGGCAGCGGGCTCGCCAGCGTCAGTACGGCGAGGTCGTTGGTGTTGGCCGTCGGGTCGTAGTCCGGACTGATCCAGGTGCTGGAGACCCGGATCTCCTGTCCGTCCTGGCCGTGGAGAGCGCTCCGGCCCGCGATCACCTTGAAGTCGGGCAGCTGCGAGGGCTCGCCTCCGAGCACGTCCCTGCCCAGGCAGTGGGCGGCGGTCAGCACCCGCGTGGGTGCCACGACCACTCCCCCGCAGAACTGGCCCGCCCGCGTACCCCCGAACCGGTCACGGCTGGACAGCGCCACGGCCCACGGAGCGTCCGCGGCGTGGGCGGGCTGCCCGCCCACGACGACGCTGTCGGCAGCTGCGGGGGCGACGGCGGCGAACGGACCGGCCGCAGTCGAGATCAGGCCCAGGGCAGTGGTCACTGCTCGGGCGATGGGGCGACGCATAGAGCCTCCTGACTCTCCGGTGACGTCTGTTCACCCAGAGTCGTTCAGGCCTTCCCGCCGTGCACCCGCGCAATGCCGAAGGGCCCGGCCCCCTTTCGGGGAACCGGGCCCTCCAGTTCGAACGATCGCGGACTAGTCGAGGTAGTCGCGCAGCACCTGCGAACGGGACGGGTGGCGCAGCTTCGACATCGTCTTCGACTCGATCTGACGGATGCGCTCGCGCGTCACTCCGTAGACCTTGCCGATCTCGTCCAGCGTCTTCGGCTGACCGTCGGTGAGACCGAAGCGCATGGAGACCACGCCGGCCTCACGCTCGGAGAGCGTGTCGAGCACGGAGTGCAGCTGCTCCTGGAGCAGCGTGAAGCTGACCGCGTCGGCCGGGACGACCGCCTCGGAGTCCTCGATCAGGTCGCCGAACTCGCTGTCGCCGTCCTCACCCAGCGGGGTGTGGAGGGAGATCGGCTCGCGGCCGTACTTCTGGACCTCGATGACCTTCTCGGGGGTCATGTCGAGCTCCTTGGCCAGCTCCTCCGGGGTGGGCTCGCGGCCCAGGTCCTGGAGCATCTGGCGCTGGACGCGCGCGAGCTTGTTGATGACCTCGACCATGTGCACCGGGATGCGGATGGTGCGGGCCTGGTCGGCCATGGCGCGGGTGATCGCCTGACGGATCCACCAGGTGGCGTACGTGGAGAACTTGTAGCCCTTGGTGTAGTCGAACTTCTCGACGGCGCGGATCAGACCCAGGTTGCCCTCCTGGATCAGGTCCAGGAAGAGCATGCCGCGGCCGGTGTAACGCTTGGCCAGCGAGACCACCAGACGGAGGTTGGCCTCCAGGAGGTGGTTCTTGGCGCGGCGGCCGTCCTCGGCGATGATCTCCAGCTCGCGCTTGAGCTTGGGCGCCAGCTTGTCGGAGTTGGCCAGCTTGTCCTCGGCGAACAGACCGGCCTCGATGCGCTTGGCGAGTTCGACCTCCTGCTCGGCGTTGAGCAGCGGGACCTTGCCGATCTGCTTGAGGTAGTCCTTGACCGGGTCCGCGGTGGCACCGGCGACGGCGACCTGCTGCGCGGGAGCGTCGTCCTCGTCCTCGTCGGACAGGACGAAGCCCTTGTTCTCGCCCTCGGCCTCTTCGTCCTCGCCCTTGCCGGGCGCGACGTCCTCGAGGAGCTCCTCGCCCTCGACGGCCTCGTCGGCGTCCTTCTTGGCGGTGGTCTTCTTGGCCGCCGTCTTCTTGGCGACGGTCTTCTTCGCCACCGTCTTCTTGGCGACGGTCTTCTTGGCGGCCGCCTTCTTGGCCGGCGCTCCGGCCTCGTCGGCCGGGTCCGCGCTCTCTGCCGCCGGGGCCGCCGTGGCGGCCGCGACGCTCTTCGTCACGGTCGTCTTGGCGGTGACGGTCTTGGTGGCGGTGCGCTTGGCCGGGCTCTTCGCTGCGACGCTCTTGCGGGCGCGCTTCGGCGACTCCGCTGCACTGACCATCAGCGTCACACCCTCTTCCTCGAGGATCTGGTTGAGGCTGCGCAGAACATTCTTCCACTGGGTTGGCGGAATCTGGTCAGCCTCGAAGGCCCGACGCACGTCATCGCCGGCGATCTGCCCATCAGCCTTTCCCCGCTCGATGAGCGCCATCACAGACTCGGACTCGGCGATCTCCGGCGGGAGCGTACGGGATGTGCTGGCCGACACGAACAACCTCTCGGAACGATGGAAAACGGCTTCCGGCCCCGCCCAGGATCGGGCCGGAGCCGACGACCGTCGACGGGGAATGTGCCGACGGCGCGGGCTGGACCGGGGAACTGCACAGCGCCTGGGACGGCTGCTGTATTCCTTCCTCGGCTGTCACCTCTTAAGTCATCGCACGGCTTCGAGGAGTGTTACGCCCAATCCGCGTGGCCCGAGTCACACCCCATGTGCGACGAAAGCGGCCAGAACGGGCGTTCGTCGCACATTCGCGCCACCGGAGCCCCCGCGACCCCGGGTCTCACCATGATTCCCGGGTTCCGCGCGGCTCCGGCGGCACGTGACGTGTACGCCTCGCGTGCCCGGCCACGGCCCGTAGGTCAGTGCTCGCGCGGAGCGGGCACGACGCGCTCCACCTCCGGGTGGACCGTGAGCAGCTGGCGCATGGCCGTCTCGGCCCCCTGGGCGTCGCCCGTCGCGAGGCAGTCGGCGATGCGCGCGTGGTGCGCCAGGCAGGACTCACCCGGGCGGTCACAGCCGGTGACCGGGCCGCCGGAGACCTGGAGCGCTGCGGCGACGATGCCGGAGAGGTGCTCCAGCATGCGGTTCCCGGCGAGCTGGATGAGCAGGGAGTGGAACTCGGCGTCGGCCCGGGAGAAGGTGATGCCGTCCCCCTGGGCATAGGCGTGGCCCATGATCTCGACCATGTCCGAGAGCCGCTGCTGGACGTCCTCACGGCCGTGACCGGCGGCGAGGCGGGCGGCGAGGGGCTCGATCGTCCACCGCAGCTCGTTGAGCTCGCGGCGCTGGTCGTCGCGAGCCGGGCCGAAGGCGCGCCACTCGATGATGTCGGGGTCCAGCAGGTTCCAGTCGCTGACCGGCCTGACCCGGGTACCGACGTTGGGGCGGGCGCTGACCAGGCCCTTGGCCTCCAGCACGCGCAGCGACTCGCGCACGACGGTGCGGGAGACCTCGAAGCGCTGACCGATCTCCTCCGGGACGAGCGGGCGGTCCGCGCCGAGGTCGCCGGAGACGATCATCTGGCCGAGCTGCTGGACGAGCTGGCCGTGCAGTCCGCGGCCACGGCTGCCGGCGCTGCGACGACCGACCCGGCCGAGGTCCGTCTCCACCCCTTCCCAGGAGGGGGGACCCACGCGCTCGGCGACGGGCGCCTCCGCGTACGGGTAGCGATCGAGATCGCCCGGGGCGCCGAGGCCGGAGTCGACGGGACGGGCGGCGGTCATCATGGTGTGCGCAAGGGTACTCACGCATCCTTTGTCGGCGTGGCCCTCGTGACCCTTGAGGTCTTTGGTGAAAAGCACACGAAAGGGTGATCGGCGCCCCCTACACAATTGACGATTATTCGGACATAGTCGGGCATTTTCAAGAGAGTTACATGGGAACCGGAACGATTCGATCCGGTTTTGATCACCAACGCGCCTTGCGATGAAGGCCCGTGATCACATACGCGCAGAGGAGCGCGGTCAACGCCAGCGCCAGCGCCACCCCCACGGGCTGCGCGACCACCCGGAGGGCGCCCAGCAGCCAGCGGTCGGCCGCCATGGGCCACTCCATGCTGACGAATTCCCTCAGCCTGCCGGGGAGTCCGGCGATCGACCGGCCCGCGGGGCCCGCGGTCGTCTGACGCAGCAGCGGAGCCACGACGACGGGCACCGCGAGCACAGCCGCCACTCCCGCCGCGGCCACTCGGAAGACCCCGGCCCCGAGCACCCCCGCCCAGGCGCACCCGACGATCAGACCGAGCCAACTCGCACACAGAGTCGGCCAGTTTTCCGGTACGGGAATCAACTCGCCGCCGTACACGAGGCGGAGCGCCTCCAGGTCCGCCACCACGACGAGCACCGCGATGACCAGGGCGGTGGCGGCCGCGACCGCGAGCTTGGCGAGCAGCAGCCCCAGCCTGCGGGGAACGACGCCTCGGCCGGTCGTGAGCGCCGGGTAGCGGTACTCGTCCCCGAACGAGAAGGCGCCGAGCAGCCCCGCCCCGAGCGCGGCGGGAGGCAGCGGCGAGACGGCGGGCCATCCGGCGAGCACGGTCGGCAGGGGTGTCCGGCCACTGCGCGCGAGGAGCAGCGAGATCACCACGGAGGCGACGAGGACCGCCGCCACGACGAGCGGTGTCGCCGGCACGCCGAGCAGCCTGCGGATCTCGTACCGCAGCGGCCGCAGCGGCGAACGGGCCGGCCGCCGCCGGGGCTCCGGCGGCCCGGAGTCCGGCGTGGCGGCGGCAGCGGGAGCGGGCCGCTCGGGCTCGGTGTCGGAACGCCCCTCACCCCGGGTGTCGCGGCCGGTGTCGACGGGGGCGGTGTCGCCCACCTCGTCGGTCAGCCGATGGATGAGGACTCCGTGGCGGAAGGCGGTCTCCCCGATGGCGGCGCAGTCGCTGCCGTAGACGGACAGGCGGTTGCCGCGTTCGGTGATCACTTCGACGGTGCGGCGCGCGGCGCGCGCCTCCTGGGTGACGGCGGCGGCGAGCCGCGCGGCATGCGGTGTGCGGACGGCCACGCGCGGCCGGAGCCGGGTGTGCGCGAAGTCGGCGGCCGCCTGGGCCGCGACGAGCCGTCCCTTGTCGAGGGTGACGATCCGGTCGGCGTTGCGGGCCGCGTCCTTGGGGTCCTCGGTGGTGTAGAGGACGGTGCCGCCCTCGGTGGCGTGGGCGCGCAGCAGTTCGTGCAGCCAGGCGCGCTCGCGTACGGAGAGCCCGGCGCCGGGCTCGTCGAGCAGCAGCGTGTGCGGGTCGCCCAACAGGGCCGAGGCGAGGCCGAGTCGACGGTCCATGCCCCGGGAGAGCCGGCCGATGCGCTGATCGTGCAGGCCGGCGAGTCCCACGAACTCCAACATCTCGTCGGCCCTGGACGCGGGGACCCCCGCTGCGGCGCTCAGCATCCGCAACTGGCTGCGCAGGGTCCGTGAGGGGTGTCCGGGAACGTCACCGAACAGCACGCCCACCTCGCCGGCGGGGTGGGCGATGCGCTGCAGGGGGCGGCCGCGGAAGTAGGTGACGCCTCGGCCCGGCTCGAGTTCGAGCATCAGCCGCAGGGCAGTGGTCTTCCCGGATCCGGCGGAGCCGAGAAGGGCGGTGACCTGCCCCGGCCGTGCGTCGAAGGTGAGATCGTCCACGGCGGGCGGGAGGTCGCGGCGGGGGCTGCTGGTGAGTCCGATGACCTGGAGCATCGCTTCTCTCGCGGTAGGTGAGACCGCTCCGCGGCAGGGCGGCTATCGAAGCAAGATAACGCTACATTTCGGACTTTTGGTGCATGGCTGAGGCCACGGGTCGCCCCGGAGCGGGGCGATCAGACCTCGGGACGGAGCATCGGCGGGTTGAGCAGCGTCGCCCCGCCCGCCCTGAACAGCTGTGCGGGACGCCCGCCCTGACGGGTCGTGGTGCCGCCCGCCGGAACCAGGAAGCCCGGCGTACCGGTCACCTTCCGATGGAAGTTGCGCGGGTCGAGCGCGACACCCCACACGGCTTCGTACACCCTGCGGAGCTCGCCGACCGTGAACTCCGGCGGGCAGAAGGCCGTTGCCAGCGAGGAGTACTCGATCTTCGAGCGGGCCCGCTCCACACCGTCACCGAGGATCCGCGCGTGGTCGAAGGCGAGCGGCTCGACCTGCCCGTCGTCGACGGATCCGTCCTTGCCGAGCAGCTCCTCCACCGGGGCCCAGCGGGCGCTGTTCGCGTCGCCGCCCGCACGCGGGGCGGGCAGATCCGGAGAGAGCGCCAGATGGGCGACGCTGACCACCCGCATCCGGGGGTCGCGTTCGGGGTCGCCGTAGGTGGCCAGCTGCTCCAGGTGGGCGCCGTTGGCCGGCACGGGCGCCGGGGCACCCGGGTCGTGGACGCAGAGGCCGGTTTCCTCCACCAGCTCGCGCGCGGCCGCCATGGTCAGGTCCTCGTCGGCCCGGACGAATCCGCCGGGCAGCGCCCACCTGCCTTGGAACGGCGCTTCTCCCCGCCGCACCACCAGGGCGCACAGGGCGTGGCGCCGCACGGTGAGCACGACCAGATCGACAGTGACGGCGAAGGGCGGAAAGGCCGACGGGTCGTAGGGAGGCATGCCGTGATCATAGTCGTCTTCCTGACGATAAACACGCCCCTCCCGTGCATCGACGTCGACTTCTTCCCGCTCCCCCGGGACCGTTCCGGTGCTGAGGGGTTGCATCCGTTCAGCCCCCCAGCTGGAGGCCGTCGGCGGCCTCCTCGACCATGCCGAGGCCCAGCCGGCTCACCCGTGCGGCGAACGGCTCCCCTGCGACCCGAACACCCGACAGCCGTACGGCTCCGAGCGGAGCGGACCGGACGGGGTGCAGGGCGACCGTCCCGCCGGGGGCGTCCGGCCGGATACCCACGAGGGCCGTCACGAGGTGGACAGCACCGGCCGCCGCCACCGCCGCCGGCCGACAGGCCGTCGGATGGGGAACGGGGATCGCCCCGGTCGTCCGCACACCGCCGCCGTACATCTCGGGCAGCCGGTAGCCGAACGCCTCCGCCGCGTCGACAGTCCCCTTCAGCAAGGACCCCGCTTCCCTCTCGTATCCCGCCGCGGCGAGACCCGCGACGGCCACCGCCGTCTCATGGACCCGCACCGCACCGGCCCGGTGCCCGAAGGGGTTGTGGCCGGGCTCCTTGGCACCGAGGCTGCGCAGCCCCCAGCCGGAGTCGAGCGCGGGCGTGCCCAGCAGGCGGGCCAGTTGTTCGGTGGAGGCCTTGTCCAGCAGGCCGGGTGCGTACCGCCCGCCGCCGAGGAGCCCGGTGTCGAGCAGGTGTGCCGCCCAGCCGCCCAGCTGCGTCCACGGCCGGCCGCCGGGTACCAGGGCCGCCGCGGGCCTGCCGCCGGACCTGTCGTCGAGCCAGAACACAGCCCGGAACCGCTCGCGCAGGGCGCGAGCCCACTCCCGCCATTCGTCGGCCCCGGGGCGTCCACAGCCGTCGAGGAGGTCGGCGCCGAGCAGGGCCGCGCGATGGGCGTGGGCCTGGGTCTCCGCCCGCCACGGCCCGGCGGGGCCCGGGTCCGGGACGAAGCCCTGCTCGTCGGCCGCGCCCCTGAGCCACTGGAGGCACCGTTCCGCAGTGGGCAGGAGCTCCACGAGGTCCTGCTCGGGGAGCCCCCACCGCCTCGCCTCGGCCAGGACCGTGGGGAAGGCGAGCGTGGCCTCGATACCCGTGCAGCGCGGAGGGAGGAAGGGGCCGGCGTCTCTGAGGGGCCCCTGGATGCGGCCCCTCGCCGGCCCCGGCCCGTCGAACTGGGCGCGGGCCAGTGCTCGGAGCGTCGTGACGGCGAGTCGGGTGCCCAGCGGGAGGGCCATACGCGCCGCCCAGAGCGCCTCGGCGGTAGCGGGTCCGCAGCGCCACGGGACTCCGGCGGCGAGGTGGACGTCGCTCGGATGCACCGGGTCTCGCTGCAGGAGCGCCCGCAGGTCGTCGACGGCCACCCGCAGGAGCTCGCCGATCCGGGGATCGTCTCCCTCGGCGCGCGCCTCCGCGAGGACGACGCCACTGGGTCGGCCCGTACCGGTGCCCACGGCTCCGGAAGGTCGGGGCGCGCGGTCCGCGCGGACCCTGAGTTCGATGGTCCGGGTCGCCCCGGGAGCCAGCTCCATCTCCCAGCGAAGGAGTCCCGCCGCGGCCAGCGCGTCCGTCGGCGGCGGGTCGGCGCTGACGGAAGCGTACCGTCCGTCACCCGCTGTCCAACGCATCCCCGTGCCGTGAACACTGGCGGCGATTTCGGGTCCGCCCCGCCCCGCCGCCACGGCGCCCAGTTCCGCGAGATCCGTACCCAGAGCGATTTCCACCGGGAGCCGGAGGGGTCTGCCGACGGAGCTGCGCAGGGTGATCCGCTCGGTCCCGTCGGCGTCGCGTGAGCGCTCGACGGTGAGTCCGGGGTCGGGGCCGATGTCTCCCGCCGTACGGACGGCGGAGAGGAAGACGGTGCGGTCCGCCGAGGCCTGGCGGCCCTGCAGGGCGAGAGGCTCTCGGCCGGCCACGCGCAGCACGGAGCGGGCGAGGAGGCGGCGTCCGGAGAGGTAGACCCCTTCGAGGCCGTGACCGGTGAGCTGGCCGTGATCGGGCGAGATCGCGAGGGCGGGCAGGGCCACGCAGAGGAGCGCGTGGTGCACCGACGGCGGTTCTCCCGGTCGGGCGGTGGCAGGAGGCGTAAGACCGCCGGCGGACGCCTGTACGGCCGGGAGTCCGGGGGCTGCCGGGAGTCCGGGGGCTGGGGCGGGACGGGAGGCCATGGGTGGTGTGCGGTGCTCTCTGTGCGATCCGGGCTGCCGACAAGGGTTCGGCGGCACGGGTCGTCGGGCTCCGCCACAGAGGTGAACGCCGCTGCGGGTGGCCTGGTCACGGGCGTCACCGCCCGCTCCTCGTCCCGCGCTGTCCGCCGCGCGGTCCGCCCGGCCGGGTCGCGGCACCCCGCGATCGCTGGGTGGAGCCCTTGCCGGGACGGGTCCCCGCGGTCGGCGCAGCCTTCCTCGGGGCCTTCACGACCTTCCCCGCCTTCGCCTTGGCGGGACGGTGCGCCGCGGCGTGCTGTTCCAGGGCCGCCGCCCTCGACCCGCGCTCCTGCCGCAGGCAGCTCCGCAGGGATTCGGGGTCCAGCCCCTCGTTGCAGGCCTGGTGCAGCAGCCGGGCGAAGACGTAGTCGGGGTCGGCGTCCAGGGCGAGCCCCAGGGCGACCCGGGCGGCCGGCTCGTCCCCGGTGGACCAGGCCACCCAGCCGGCGAGCGTGAGCGGAGCCGCGGCGTGCTCGCCGAACGGAGCGACGCAGCGCCGGGCCAGCACGCGCCACAGCCGCAGCGCGGCGGCACCCTCGCTGCCCTCCATCCATTCGGCGGCCTGGTCCCGTGTCTCCCGGTCCTGGAGCCCCAGGATCAGGGCGGCGGCCTCGTCGGCGTCGAGGATCGCGTCGTCGGCCACGTCCTGTTCGGCCGTCGCGGCGCCACGCACGCCGGCCGGCGCGGGTGGCACGGCCGGGGCGTCGAAGCGTCGGAGGACCTCGCGGGCGAGGTCGATCGTCGTCTCCCTGACCTCTGCACGGCCCGCACCGGGCGGACCGTCGAAGATCTTGGGGACGATCACGGCGGAGGCCTCGTTCAGCGCCTTGCGCTGCCGTTCGTCCTCGGACGAGGGCGACGCACGGGGCGTGAGCCGGGCCTCCATGTCCCGCAGGGATCCCCGGACCTGGATTCCGGCGTAGGCGGCGGAGGCCGCCATGACCGACGTACCGGTCAGGGCGAGGGGTGTGCCGTCGGGCGGGCAGCAGCGGGTGTCGGGGCAGCAGTAGGAGAAGTACAGGCCGTCGGAGATGCAGAGTGCTTCGTAGACGGGAATGTCGAGCGCGCCGCAGGCGGTGCGCAGGCGCTGGGCGAACGGGCGCAGCCGCTCCATCACATGACGGCCCGTCTCACCGGGCGCCGGGTCCTGGCAGAGGAAGACGACGATGCCGTCCGGCCGGGTGCCGCGCCGGGCACAGCCCTCGACGAGGCACTCGGCGAGGTGTTCGGCCGTCGAGGGCCATTCGTTCGCGGACCGCGGGATGCCGAGCCTGACCCGGCCGCCGAATCGTCCGAGCTCACCGTGGAGCGCGACGAGGACGACGGAGTCGCTCGGGTGAAAGCCGAGCATGAACGGGAGTGCGTCGGCCAGCTCGGCGGGGCCGCGCAGCGTGATCTGCTGGGATTCGGTCGTTCCACGGAATTCGTGCGGGTTCGTGTTCATGGTCACGACGGTCTCGCGCCGACCGCCGACTCCGAAAGCCCTGTGGATAACTCCCCGGCCGACCCGCCCGGCAGTTGTCCACAGCTCGGACGGCTCGCTCACGCGATGTCCGAGGCATCGGCTTACCTGGGGTCATGAACCACACAGACCGCCAGGACACGTGGCGCTCGTCGAAGCCGTTCAGCGACCGAACGCACGGGCGCCCTGCCCGCATTCACGCCGATGCCGCGAGAACCAGCGGGAGAACCGGACCGCTGCCGGCGCGGCGGAGCTGGCGGGTCGCGACGGCGAGGGTCCAGCCGGAGTCGGTGTAGTCGTCCACCAGCAGGACGGGCCCGACGGCCCCTGCCACGGCGGCGGCCAGCTCCTCCGAGACGGTGAAGGCACCGAACAGACCCGTCAGCCGTTGCGCGGAGTTGCTGCGGCGTGCCGCTTCGGCGCCGCTCGGCCCGGTGTAGGTCAAGGTGCCGAGGTAAGGGAGGCGACCGATGGACGCGATCCCCTGCGCCAAGGAGCCGACGAGCTGCGGTCGGCGGAGGGACGGCACGGCGACGATGCCCACGGGCCGGGCGGAGGCGTCCGCGACGTTCGGTGCCCACCCGCCGGCAGAGCGCGCCCAGTCGGCCAGGACGGCCACCGCCGCCTTCAGGACGTCGTCGGGGACCGGGCCGTCGGGGGCGTTCTCGGCCAGCAGGGGGCGCAGTCGGTTGCCCCAGCCGATGTCCGAGAGCCGGCCGAGGGCACGCCCGGTGGACCCCTGCTCACCGGCGGGGATACGTCCCTTGAGGTCGATGCCGAGGGCGGGCATGCCGGTCGGCCACATCCGGCGCGGCTCGACCTCCACACCCGGACGGTCCAGCTCTCGCGTGGCACCCGTCAGCGCCTCGGTCGAGACGGAGGAGCCGATCCAGGCACCCGCGCAGTTGTCGCACCGGCCGCACGGCTCCGCGCCCTCGTCGTCCAGGTGCTGACGCAGGAACTCCATCCGGCACCGGGTCGTGCTCACGTAGTCGCGCATGGCCTGCTGCTCGGCCTTGCGCTGCCGCGCCACCCACGCGTACCGCTCCGCGTCGTAGGCCCACGGCTGCCCCGTGCTCTCCCAGCCGCCCTTCACCCGCTTGACGGCCCCGTCCACGTCGAGGACCTTGAGCATCGTCTCCAGGCGGGTGCGGCGCAGATCCACCGCCGCCTCCAGGGCCGGCACGGACAGCGGCCGTCCCGCGTCCGCGAGGGCCGTGATCGTCTGACGTACCTGGGCCTCGGGCGGGAAGGCCGTGTCGGCGAAGTAGCGCCAGATCGCCTCGTCCTCCTTGCCCGGCAGCATCAGCACCTCCGCGTGCTCCACCCCGCGTCCGGCACGGCCCACCTGCTGGTAGTACGCGATCGGCGAGGACGGCGAGCCGAGGTGGATCACGAAGCCGAGGTCGGGCTTGTCGAAGCCCATGCCCAGGGCCGAGGTCGCCACCAGCGCCTTCACCCGGTTCTGCTGCAGGTCGGCTTCGGCCTGCAGCCGGTCGGCGTTCTCCGTACGGCCCGTGTACGAGTCCACCGTGAAACCGCGCTGCCGCAGAAAGGCCGTGGCCTCCTCGGCCGCGGCCACGGTCAGCGTGTAGATGATCCCGGAGCCCGGCAGCTCGTCCAGGTGCTCGGCGAGCCAGGCCAGGCGGTGGGCGGCGTCCGGCAACTGGACGACGCCGAGCCGGAGGCTCTCCCTCTCCAGCGAGCCACGCAGGACCAGGGCCTCTCCTGCGCCCGTGCCCAGCTGCTCGGCCACGTCCGCGGTGACCCGCGCGTTGGCGGTCGCGGTGGTGGCAAGGACCGGCACGCCCGGGGAGAGCTCTCCGAGCATGGCCCGCAGCCTGCGGTAGTCGGGGCGGAAGTCGTGGCCCCAGTCGGAGATGCAGTGCGCCTCGTCGACCACCAGCAGACCGGTCGTGGCCGCGAGCTTGGGCAGCACCTGCTCGCGGAAGTCGACGGAGTTGAGGCGCTCCGGGCTCACGAGGAGAACGTCGGTCTCGCCCCGCTCGACCTCCCCGTAGATGGTGTCCCACTCCTCCGGGTTGGCGGAGTTGATGGTGTGCGCCCGGATACCGGCCCGCTCCGCCGCCTCGACCTGGTTGCGCATCAGCGCCAGCAGCGGCGAGATGATCACCGTCGGGCCGGCCCCACGGCGCCGCAACAGAGCCGTCGCGACGAAGTACACCGCCGACTTGCCCCAGCCGGTGCGCTGCACCACCAGCGCCCGCCGACGCTCCTCCACCAGGGCGGACACCGCCTGCCACTGGTCCTCCCGCAGCCGCGCGGAGCCCCCGGGATCTCCCACGAGCTCGGCAAGGATGGCGTCGGCTTCGGCACGGAGCTCCAGGTTGTCCATGCCCCCCATGCAACCCGATGGCACTGACAATCGGCCAATTCACTCGGAGCGACATCTCGCTCTCGAACAGTCCCCGGCGCGGGCACCGGCGAGGCCGGTTCGGGCGTGTTCCCTCTGACGCCTGACGTCCAGATGTGAAACGGAGCGTGAACAGTGGGTGTCTGGGCAGGGATATGAGTGCCATACCGACCCATTCCAGTCAGCGGCGTCAATTGCTCGTTGCCGCTCGCGCACGGGCCAGCAAGAATTGGGAAACCGCCCGGCATGGCCCCGTACGCGGTCCGGAAGGACTGTGCCGTGGTGCGCCCTCACTCGACCCTGCCCGCCCAGCGGGCGCGTATCCGAAGGGAGGACCGTGACCTTCGGATTCGCTCCGTCCGCAGCCACTTCGATCAACTCGTCGACCGAGTCCGCCAGCCGCCTCGCTCGGATGCTGGAGCCGGCGGAGTGGGCGGCGGCCGAAATCCCGCTGCTCCGCAACCCCCGTGAGGTCGTCAGCGGGCTGCACACCCGCCACCGCCCGACCCCGGCGACGGCGGTCGTCGCCGTGCTCGACCACGAGGAACGGCTCACCGCCAGCGCGTCGTTCACCCGTCGTCCGGTCCCGGCGGACGGCTGGGAGTTCCGCAACGTGCTCCTCGCCCATCTGCGCCGCGTCATCCCGCACGACCTGCGCCGCCGGACACCCGTGCGGACGGCGGTCCTGCTCTACTGCCGGGACGGCGACGAGCGGTGGACGGAGGAGGACGGCGCCTGGATGTGGGGCCTGCGGGACGCCTGCACGCTCCACGGGCTGCGCTGTGGCGCGTACATCACCCTGACGCGCGGCGGCTGGCAGGTGCTGGGCGAGGGGCGCGGCGGCCGGTACCCCGGCTCGGGTTCGCGCCCCGCACCGCTCGGCGATGTTCCGTCCGAGCTCGGTCTTCTGACGCCCCGTACGGCCGGCGGTGCCGCCGAACCGTTGCGCCGGACGGCGGCCCGCTGAGGCGGACCGCACCGGCCACGGAAGCGGGGCGACCGCCCGGCCGCCCCGAAGGGCAGCCGGGGCAGGACCACGCGAGGTGACCCTGCTGGGACCTCGGACGTCAGACCTCGGCGGTCAGCCCCCGGACCTCAGGCCTCGGACCTCGTAAAGGTCAGACACCCACGCCGAGCACGGCGTTGATGCGCTGCGGGTCGCCGCAGACGATGAGCAGCGCGGTCGCGCGCCCCATCGCCAGGGGCAGCGCCTTGGCGACCGCCTCCTCGGCTCCGCCGTTGACCGCCACCACGACCACGGGCCGGGCGGCCGCCCGCTCCACGGCGTCGGCGTCGGCGAAGAACACGTCGTCGCCGGCGTCCTGCTGGGCCCAGTAGGCGGTCTCGCCGAAGGACAGCTCGTGCGCCGCCCACGGGTGCTGCTCACCGGTGGTGAGCACGAGGATGTCGCCGGGGGAACGGCCGCTGTCCAGGAGCAGATCGACGGCCTCTTCGGCGGCGTCGACGGCGCCGTCGACTGGGGCCGGGATCAGCTGGATCTGCGGGCCCGTGCGCTGCTCGGAACGATTCTCCGGACGGGTCGACGGGGTCTGCGCGGCGCCGGTGTGCGGGCGGGGCATCGGCGGTCCGGGCCTGGCCGATCCGGGACCGGGACGCCCGGGACGCGGCGAGGCCGCGGAACGCGGACCGGGTACGGGACGGGGGGTCGGCGCGGGGTGGCCTGCGGCCGTGCCGCGGGGACCCTGGGCACTCTCGTGAATCTGAGGCTCCTCGGGGAAGAGAGGCATGAGTGGATGTCTATCAAACGCCGGTGCGCGGGGCTCCGGCGGGTGGGCACAATCGTGCGACCCGGCCGTCGGCATGAGCCTGCCGGGAAGTTCAGAAATCGAAGCCGAGTTGGCCCCCGCTTTCCAGTGCGGCCGCCTCGGCGGAGATGCGGATCTTCTTGAGGTGCCGCCACTGGGGCAGCGCGTCGAGATACGACCAGGAGAGCCGGTGGAAGGGCGTCGGTCCCCGCTCTTCCAGGGCGGCCTTGTGCACCGGCGAGGGGTAGCCCGCGTTGGCGTCGAAGCCGTATCCCGCGCACCCCTGCGACTCGCCCTCGAGCTCGGCCATCATCGCGTCGCGCCGGACCTTGGCGATGACCGAGGCCGCCGCCACGGCGATGCAGGACTGGTCGCCCTTGATCACCGTACGGACCTTCCAGGGGCTGCCCAGGTAGTCGTGCTTCCCGTCGAGTATCACCGCGTCGGGGCGGACCGGCAGTGCGTCCAGCGCGCGCACGGCGGCCAGCCGGAGCGCGGCGGTCATGCCCAGCTCGTCGATCTCCTCGGGGGAGGCGTGGCCGAGCGCGTAGGCGGTGACCCACTTCTCCAGTTCCGCGGCCAGGGCGGTACGACGCTTGGGGGTGATCAGCTTGGAGTCGGTGAGCCCCTCGGGGGGCCTGCGGAGGCCGGTGACGGCCGCGCAGACCGTCACGGGACCGGCCCATGCCCCGCGTCCGACCTCGTCTACCCCGGCGACGATCTTGGCGCCGGTGGTGGCTCGGAGCGAGCGCTCGACGGTGTGTGTGGGTGGTTCATAGGGCATGGCGCGAGCAAGGTTACGCCGATGGGCACCGCCCGCGATACCCGGATTCCCCTCGGATGTCCGAACGGGCCGTGTGAAGCCGGTCCGAGACGGCTTGATCTGATCGATCGAAGGGGATCCGGAACGCACGCACCCCGGCCCCTTCCCCTCTCGAGCGGGCCAGGAATCGGGGTGGTGCGCGCGAGGCGCCGACCTCAGGGGGCCCCGTAC
Organism: Streptomyces sp. NPDC026092; assembly: GCF_040638605.1. NCBI lineage: Bacteria > Bacillati > Actinomycetota > Actinomycetes > Kitasatosporales > Streptomycetaceae > Streptomyces > Streptomyces sp. NPDC026092. Next base: position 84,993 of record NZ_JBEZYN010000013.1, on the reverse strand, counting down.
GGATCGCCCGACCGATCGCCGTTCTCGTAGGGGTCGTAGCCGTCCAACCTGCTCACCGCCCCGCATTCGGCCGGGGTCCGGTCGACGCCCCGCTCCGCCAGGAGCGTGCGCGCCCTCGCCTCCGACCAGCTCGTGGCGTACCAGCCTCCGTCGTCGCCGCGCAGGCGCACCTCGATGCCGAGGAGGGCGCAGGAACGCTGCGGCTCCGGAAGCCGGTCGAGGGCGGGTACGGCGTCCGCCGAGAGCGCGGCGAGATAGGGAATGTCGATCTTCTTGGAGCTGCTGAACCGCTCGACATTGCGTTCGGCGACGAGGGCGTCGGGCGAGGCGAGGCCGAAGGCGAGTACGCCCGCGGCGGCGCTGACGGCCACCGCGCGGGGCAGCAGACGCGCGCCGAAGATCCCTGCGGCCATGATCAGCAGAATGACCAGACCCAGCCAGATCTCCATCGCGGCCACGGAGATGCGCAGCCGGGTGAGCCCGTACGCGTCGACGTACAGGTCCATCCTGCGCAGCGCGGAGGCGACCACGACGAGCGTGAGGACGCACAGGGTGCCGAGGACGGCACGGACGAGCGTACGGTCGCGGGCGCCGTCGCGCGGCGCCCAGCGCAGGGCGAGACCGATCACCACGAGGGTGAGCAGGGTGGCCATGAGCAGCTGCCAGAAGCCCTGGCGGGCGTACTCGGAGTAGGTCAGGTCGGTCTCTTCGAGGACCTTTTCGTACCCGCCGAAGAGAACGGCGAGTTGGACCCCGTTGAACGCCGCGAAAAGCAGGTTGAGCACGATCAGCGGAAGGGCCCACTCCAGTCGCGCGCGGGCCCGGCCGGGGCGGATCACCATCCGGTCCCAACGCAAGGGCGCGGCGGCCGTACGGGCGAGGGCGACGGCGCCGAAGAGCCCGAGCAGGAAGAACGAGAGCCGCCAGGGCGCCTGCTCCAGCGAGATGTCGGGCATCAGGGAACCGAGCAGGTCGGCGAAGGCCGCGTCGGCGCCGGCGAACAGCGCGCCGAAGACGACGAGCAGGGCGACGGCCACTCCGACGGTCCGCACGACCGGGCCCCACCGGCCGCGCGAGCCGTCCGCACGATCACGTACGCCGCGCCAGATCCAGCCGGTCCCTGAACCGAGGGAGTCGAACAGACCGAAGGGCGCGAAGAGAACGCTCGGCCAGCCCCGGCCGCCGTGCAGGGCGAGGGCCGTCACGCCGATGGCGGTGACGATCGCGAGGAAGGTCGGCCATCCCGCGTCCCGGAGCGCGGGGACGGCGAGGAGGGCGAGGCCGCCGATCGCCCAGACCAGCGTCCAGGGCCGGAGCCGCCTGCCCGCCGCCCGCGCGGCGAAGGCGGCCGCGAGGACCGCGGGAGCGGCCACGATCATCAGGTTGAGGCCGATTCCCTCGTCGAGGAGCAGGGCGGACAGCAAGGCGGTGGCGAGGACCGCCCAGAGCGTCGGGGCGGTGACCTGGGCCGGCGCGGCGGGGCGCAGTCGGGTCAGCCAGGTGTCGCCGGGGGGCGCGGGCGGAGCCCAGGGGTGCGGCGGCCGGCCACCGGGCCACGCCGTCGCCGCCGCGGCCCGCTGGTGGGGCGGCGCGTACGGCGCGTAGTACGGCCCCGGCGGTACGGGACCCGGGGGCACGGGACCGGGAGGCACTGGACCGGGACCGGGACCGGGAGCGGGACCCGGGGGCACGGGAGCGGGACCGGGCTCCGGCTTGCGGTCGGCCGTCATCCCCGCCTTGGGCTCGACCGCCGTCGCCGCCTCGGGCTCGGCCGCTGTCCCCACGATGGGCTCGGCAGCGGTCGCCGCCCTGGGCTCGGACGTGGGCTTCGGCTCGCTGACGGGCTGAGCTCCGTCCTGCGGTGGTGGATCGGACGGTATGTCGGACACGGGACCCCCTCCCGACCCGGCTCGCATGCGGTGCCTCGCCGGCGGAGGGCTGCGGTCCGGGTGTCGTGTCGGCGCGCTCTTGACATGATCAGCGCTGCGGAGTGGCCGACTCTAACGGCGGTCCGCCCGTTCGGACCCGACCGGACGGCGCTGTGTCAGGACCGTGACACTCACCTCCCCGTTCCCGGGGTACGGGAAGGGGCCGGATCAGGGCCGTACGCCGGCGGGCACCCAGTCCGGCAGTTCCTCCGTCTGCTCCAGCCAGGAGGCGGGCGGCGCGCCGGCCGCACCGGAGGCCACGACTCCGCCGGCGATCGCGCAGGTGGTGTCGACATCGCCGCCGACCTGGGCGGTCGTCCAGAAAACCTGCTCGTAGTCGCCGAGCGCCCGGGCCGCCGACCAGAGCGCGAACGGCACGGTGTCGTGCGCGCTGGTACGGCGCCCACTGCCCAGGACCGCCGCGACCGTCCCGGCGTCGCCGTAGTCGAGCATGTCGCGGGCGCGGCGCAGCCCCGCGCCGACCGCGCTGCGCGGTACGAGGGCGATCACCCCGTCCAGGAGGTCCGTCGGCGTGGGCGGACCCGCCGGGTCCGCGGCGAGCGCGGCGGCGGCCGCGACGGCCATGGCGCCGACGACGGCCTCACGGTGCTGGTGCGTGGTGTACGCGGAGATCTCGGCCTGGTGGGTCGCCTGCTCCGGGTCGTCCGCGTACCAGGCGCCGAGCGGGGCGATCCGCATCGCGGCTCCGTTGCCCCACGAGCCCTGACCGTTGAAGAGCGCGGCGGCGAGCTCACGCCAGTCGCCGCCCTCCCTGATGAGCCGGAGCATCCTGTTGACGGCGGGGCCGTAGCCCCGGTCGAAGTCGTGGTGCTCGGCGAACGCGTGCGCGAGCGCGTCCTGGTCGATCCGCCCGTGGCTCACGAGCACGGCCAGGACCGAGCCGGCCATCTCGGTGTCGTCGGTCCACTGCCAGGTGCCCGGAGGCAGCTCGCGTCGCTTGAGCAGCGGATAGTTGACGGGAACGAAGAACTGGGAGCCCAGGGCGTCTCCCACGGCCAGCCCTCGAAGGCTGGCCAGGGCGCGGTCGAAGCGCCGGTCGAGAGTGGAGTCAGCGGTCATCGCTTCACCACTCTATCCGGTGGAGCCGTACGGTTCCGGGGTACGCCAGCGCTCGAACGGCCGGTCCAGGCTGTATCTGCCGTCCTCGCCGAGCAGCAGCGTCCGCGTCTCGCCGTTGCCCGGGTTGGACAGCGACTCGAACTCGGCGACGCTCCAGTGGAACCACCGCATGCAGAACAGCCGCATCGTCAGCCCGTGGGTCACAAGGAGCACGTTCGGCGGGTGGTCGGGCGCCTCGAAGCTGCGGTAGAGGCTCTCCAGGAACGCCCCGACCCGGTCGTACACGTCGGCCCCGGACTCGCCCTGCGCGAAGCGGTAGAAGAAGTGCCCGTACGCGTCCCGGTACGCCTTCTGCAGGCGTACGTCATCCCTGTCCTGCCAGTTTCCCCAGTCCTGCTCCCGCAGCCGCGGCTCCTCCCGAACCCGGACCTGCCCGGGGTCGAGCCGGAACTCCCGGAAGGTCTGGTGCGTTCGACGGTACGGCGAGACGTACACGCTGACCTGCTCCTCCCCGAAGAGGTCCCGCAGTTGCTCCCCTGTCTCCCGGGCCTGCCGCAGACCGGTCTCGGTGAGCCTGAGCGCGTGGTCGGGCTCCCGCTCGTACACCGTGTCGTCGGCATTGCCTTCGGACTCTCCGTGCCGTACGAGGACGATGCGCCGCGGTCTTGCCATGCCACGACCCTAGATCGCCCGCTTCGCGCGGGCTCAGCCGGGGAGGCACCCGGCGTCCATCCGGCGTACGCGGCCGGCACACCGCCTGCGGGTGATCAGACCGTCCAGGACGGTTCGAGCTGCACCACGTCCCCGCTGAGCGCCGCCACGTCGGCCTCCGTCTGGGCCCGCAGCCCGAGCCGTTCGACGCGCTCCACCCGGTACTTGCCGTGCTCCGCGGCGGACCGCCACATCGAGAGCACCACGAACTCGTGCCCCGGCGCCTCTCCGAACACCCCGCGCAGCATCCCGGGAGAACCGGCCATCGCCGGGTTCCACACCTTCTCCTGCATCAGCGCGAAGTGCTCGACCCGGTCCTCGTGGACGCGGCAGTGCGCCACGCGCGCCACGTCGGCGTCCGTGAACCGGGGTTCGAAGCCCGTCTTCACGTCGAAACGGTGGTCGAAGAGTTTGACCTGGAGGTCCTTGAACGAGCCGGACTGCGTGGCCGCGAGCCGGTCGTGCGAGCGCGCCATGAACGAGTCGTAGAAGGCGCGGCTCTCCCAGAACGAGAAGACATGAGCGACATCGGGCCGCGCCCGGCTCCACCCACCGCCCTGGCCCCGGAATCCCGGCTCGCCCAGCAGCCCCGCCCATTTCCGCTGTCCCCGTTCGAACCCCCGACGGTCCACGACGGTGCAGCGAATCCACTTGACCAGCACGGCGCCATCGTACGGGGCATTCACCCTCCGCCACCCCGTTCTCGCGGTGAGTGCGCATGACACCATGAACAACCGGTCGGAGACCATGGGCAGTTGACCGGGCCCGCGGTACCAGTCGTACGCAGAGAGGGAATTCACGGTGAGCGGACTCAACAAGGGGGTCGGCAAGGTCGAGGTGACGCTCAAGTGGGACCCCAGTCCGATCGGCGCGTCGGCGCACGATCTGGACATCATCGCCGGGGTCTACACGGCGGACGATCCGTACGGTGCGCCCGCCTACCTGGTGCACTTCGACAGCCGCTCCCCCGACGGCACGATCACACTCGCCCGGGACAGCCGTACTGGCCAGGGCTTCGGCTACGACGAGGCCATGACCCTGGAGCTCAACCGGCTCGCGCCGCGGTACGCGCGCGTGGTGGTGGGAGTGGCCATACAGCAGGGTTCCGGACGGCTGACGTTCGGCGACATCGTCAACACCGGTGTACGGGTGCGCGAGGGCTACCGGGACCTCGCCGAGCACGGCTTGGAGGCCGTCGCCGGATCCACGGCGGCGACGGTCGTGGAGTTCACCCGGGACGGACCTGATGCCTGGTCCTACCGGTCCGTGCTCCGCGGCTTCGACCTGGACCCGCGGGCCTTCGCGGCGGTGATGGGCGCCCAGCACGTCTGAGAGCCCGACGGAGACCCGCCTGAAGCGAGAAGGGGACCGGCCTGAGGCCGGTCCCCTTCTCATTCACCGTTCAGCCGGCGGCTCAGCTGCAGCCGCTGGTCGAGCCGCAGCCCTCGCAGATGTAGCAGGAGCCGGCCCGCTGCATCTTCGTGCCGCAGGAGAAGCAGAGCGGGGCGTCCGCGCTGATGCCCAGCTGCATCTCGACGAGCTCCGCCGAGGTGTGCGCCTGCTTCGGGGCCGGGACCTCGACCTTCGGCGGGGTCGAGACGGCCTTCAGGGTCTCCGTCTGGCGCGGGGCGGACTGGGCGAGGCCCTCGACGTCCACCTCGTCGTCGGAGGGCTCGTAGGAGCCCGTCTCCAGGTGACGCTGACGCTCCTCGGCCGAGTGGATACCGAGCGCGGAGCGGGTCTCGAAGGGCAGGAAGTCCAGCGCCAGGCGGCGGAAGATGTAGTCGACGATCGACTGCGCCATCCGCACGTCCGGGTCGTCCGTCATGCCGGCCGGCTCGAAGCGCATGTTGGTGAACTTGGAGACGTACGTCTCCAGGGGGACGCCGTACTGCAGACCGACGGAGACGGCGATGGAGAAGGCGTCCATCATGCCGGCGAGCGTCGAGCCCTGCTTCGACATCTTCAGGAAGACCTCACCGAGACCGTCGTCCGGGTAGGAGTTGGCGGTCATGTAGCCCTCGGCGCCACCGACCGTGAAGGAGGTGGTGATCCCCGGACGGCCCTTGGGCAGACGCTTGCGGACCGGGCGGTACTCGACGACCTTCTCGACGGCCTCGCGGATCGTCGCCTCGGACTTCGCGGTGACCTCGGCCTTCTCCTCCTCCTTCTTCTTGGCGGAGAGGGGCTGGCCGACCTTGCAGTTGTCGCGGTAGATCGCGAGCGCCTTGACGCCCATCTTCCAGGCCTCGAAGTAGACCTCCTCGACGTCCTCGACCGTGGCCGTCTCCGGCAGGTTCACGGTCTTGGAGAGGGCGCCGGAGATCCACGGCTGGATGGCGGCCATCATGCGGACGTGGCCCATCGCGGAGATGGAACGCTCGCCCATGGCGCAGTCGAAGACCTCGTAGTGCTCGGTCTTCAGGCCGGGGGCGTCGATCACGTTGCCGTGCTCGGCGATGTGGGCGACGATCGCCTCGATCTGCTCCTCCTGGTAACCCAGGCGGCGCAGGGCCTGCGGGACGGTGCCGTTGACGATCTGCATCGAGCCGCCGCCGACCAGCTTCTTGAACTTGACCAGGGCGAGGTCGGGCTCGAGGCCGGTGGTGTCGCAGGACATCGCGAGACCGATGGTGCCGGTCGGGGCGATGACCGACGCCTGAGCGTTGCGGAAGCCGTTCTTGGCGCCGAGGCGGATCACGTCCTGCCAGGCCTCCGTGGCGGCGGCCCAGATCGGCGAGTCGAGGTCGTCCACGTGGACGGCCGCGGTGTTGGCGTCCGCGTGCTGCTTCATGACGCGCTGGTGCGGCTCGGCGTTGCGGGCGTAGCCGTCGTACGGGCCGACGACCGCGGCGAGCTCGGCGGAGCGCTTGTACGAGGTGCCGGTCATCAGCGAGGTGATCGCACCGGCGAGGGCGCGGCCGCCGTCGGAGTCGTACGCGTGGCCGGTGGCCATGAGCAGGGCGCCGAGGTTGGCGTAGCCGATGCCCAGCTGACGGAAGGCGCGGGTGTTCTCGCCGATCTTCTGGGTGGGGAAGTCGGCGAAGCAGATGGAGATGTCCATCGCCGTGATGACCAGCTCGACGACCTTGGAGAAGCGCTCGACGTCGAACGACTGGTTGCCCTTGCCGTCGTCCTTGAGGAACTTCATCAGGTTCAGCGAGGCGAGGTTGCAGGACGTGTTGTCCAGGTGCATGTACTCGCTGCACGGGTTCGAGCCGTTGATCCGGCCGGACTCGGGGCAGGTGTGCCAGCGGTTGATGGTGTCGTCGTACTGGATGCCCGGGTCGGCGCAGGCCCACGCGGCCTCGGCCATCTTGCGGAACAGCGACTTGGCCTCGACCTCCTCGATGACCTCACCGGTCATGCGGGCGCGCAGGCCGAACTTGCCGCCGTTCTCGACGGCCTTCATGAACTCGTCGTTCACACGGACCGAGTTGTTGGCGTTCTGGTACTGGACGGACGTGATGTCGTCGCCGCCCAGGTCCATGTCGAAGCCCGCGTCGCGCAGGGCGCGGATCTTCTCCTCCTCCTTGACCTTGGTCTCGATGAAGTCCTCGATGTCGGGGTGGTCGACGTCGAGGATGACCATCTTGGCCGCGCGGCGCGTCGCGCCGCCCGACTTGATCGTTCCCGCGGACGCGTCGGCGCCACGCATGAAGGAGACCGGGCCGGAGGCGTTGCCGCCGGAGGAGAGCAGCTCCTTGGAGGAGCGGATGCGGGAGAGGTTCAGGCCGGCGCCGGAGCCGCCCTTGAAGATCATGCCCTCTTCCTTGTACCAGTCGAGGATCGACTCCATGGAGTCGTCGACGGACAGGATGAAGCAGGCGGAGACCTGCTGGGGCTGCGGCGTGCCGACGTTGAACCACACCGGGGAGTTGAAGCTGAAGATCTGGTGCAGGAGGGCGTAGGCCAGCTCGTGCTCGAAGATCTCGGCGTCGGCGGGCGAGGCGAAGTAGCCGTACCCCTCACCGGCCTTGGTGTAGGTCTTCACGATGCGGTCGATGAGCTGCTTGAGACCGGTCTCGCGCTGCGGGGTGCCGACGGCCCCGCGGAAGTACTTGCTGGTGACGATGTTGACCGCGTTCACCGACCAGAAGTCGGGGAACTCGACGCCACGCTGCTCGAAGTTGACCGAGCCGTCGCGCCAGTTGGTCATGACGACGTCACGACGCTCCCAGATCACCTCGTCGTACGGATGCACGCCCGGAGTGGTGTGGATGCGCTCGATACGCAGGCCCTTGGCACCCTTGGCTCCCTTGGCGCGGGAACCTCGTGCCGGACCGCTCGCCGTCTCTGTCATGCCGCCTCCCATATACGGGCAAAACACCCTTAAGTGCCCAGATAATCCCAGGGCACTGTCTTCTTTGTCTGCTGTCGCGGGCGCCGCTCGGAACGCCCGTGACACGTCTTTTCGGCCGCGACGCGGCCGGCCACGACCGGACCCTCGGTCCGGCCGGCCGGTCAGTCGGCGGCGGTGGCGGGAACGGGGACCTCGGGGGTCGCTCCGGGCCCGCAGCCCTCTGCGGATGGCCGTCGTTCGCGGAGTTCCGCGACCGCGGCCTCGAAGTCGTCGAGGCTGTCGAAAGCCTTGTAGACGGATGCGAAGCGCAGGTACGCGACGAGGTCGAGATCCTGCAACGGGCCGAGGATGGCCAGACCCACGTCATGGGTGGTCAGCTCGGCGCTCCCGGTGGCCCGCACCGCCTCCTCGACCCACTGGCCGAGCTTGGCGAGGGCGTCCTCGGTCACGGGCCGCCCCTGGCACGCCTTGCGCACACCGGAGATGACCTTGGTACGACTGAAGGGTTCGGTCACGCCCGAGCGCTTCACCACCATGAGCGAGCACGTCTCCACCGTCGTGAAACGACGGGAGCAGTCGGGGCACTGGCGGCGGCGTCGGATCGACGTCCCGTCGTCGGTGGTGCGACTGTCGACGACACGGCTGTCGGGGTGCCTGCAGAAGGGGCAGTGCATGGTTTCCGACCCTCCCTCACGGCGCGACTGAATAGCCTCACCGGGCCCGTCAAGGCCCTCGAAGCGACCACCAGCATAGGCGATGCGGATCCCCCCGGAAGACCGGGGACCACTACGTGTAGGTGGCTGATGCAATCCAACCACTAGATCTAGGGTTCAGCCCGTTTCCGGCACTTCGCGCGTGTCGCGCGGTCCAGCCGCACGGCCGACCGGCCACGAGGGTACGGGACGCGCGCGGCGCCGCCGATTCCGGCCCGCCGGATGCGAGACTGGAACGGCACCCCCGCCCGCGTGCGGCCGACGGCTGAACGGTACCGTAATGACCGAATTGCCTCCGGCGCCCGGGCTCGCATATACACCCAGTCGCGAACACACGTAAGGCAATCTGCGTTTTTTCACTCGAACGTGTGTTTGGCGCAACCTTTCGAAAGCCACTACCGTTGTGCCAGCGAGGGAGACCATTCGAGAGGGGCCGCCGACGTGACCACCACCGCAGACAGTGCCACCATCACTGCCCAGGACCGCTCCCAGGGCCGACTCGAGGCGGTGCATGCCATGAATGACGCAGCCACGAACGGGGACGGGGAGCCAGGGCGACCTGCGCGCTCGCTCCCCGGACGACCTCCAGGCATCAGGGCCGACAGCTCGGGCCTGACCGACCGGCAGCGCAGGGTCATCGAGGTCATCCGGGACTCGGTCCAGCGGCGCGGATACCCGCCGTCGATGCGCGAGATCGGTCAGGCGGTGGGCCTCTCCAGCACGTCCTCCGTCGCGCATCAGCTGATGGCGCTGGAGCGCAAGGGCTTCCTGCGCCGTGACCCGCACCGCCCCCGGGCGTACGAGGTGCGCGGCTCCGACCAGCCGAGCACCCAGCCGACGGACACGACCGGCAAGCCCGCCGCGTCGTACGTGCCCCTCGTCGGCCGGATCGCCGCCGGTGGCCCGATCCTCGCCGAGGAGTCCGTCGAGGATGTCTTCCCGCTCCCCCGGCAGCTGGTCGGTGACGGCGAGCTCTTCGTCCTGAAGGTCGTCGGTGACTCGATGATCGAGGCCGCGATCTGCGACGGGGACTGGGTCACCGTCCGGCGCCAGCCGGTCGCGGAGAACGGAGACATCGTCGCCGCCATGCTCGACGGCGAGGCCACGGTCAAGCGCTTCAAGCGCGAGGACGGCCACGTCTGGCTGCTGCCGCACAACGCGGCGTACCAGCCGATCCCTGGTGACGAGGCCACCATCCTCGGCAAGGTCGTGGCGGTACTGCGGCGGGTGTGACACCACCTCGCCGGCTCTGACCGGGCCCCGGGACCCACTGCGCCGGTCCCGGGGCCCTGCTCTGTCCTCGACCGGGTCCTGCCGTGCCACGGCAGGACCCGGTCCGCGTCTCAGCCCTCAGGCTTCTGCCGCCTTCGACGCCGCGTCGATCGCGGCCAGCGACTTCCGCACCTGATTGCGGTCCGTCGTGTACCAGAAGTCGGGCAGCGAAGCCTTCAGATAGCTGCCGTACCGGGCCGTCGCCAGCCTCGGATCGAGTACGGCGACCACACCACGGTCTCCGGTGGCCCGGACGAGACGTCCCGCGCCCTGGGCCATCAGCAGGGCCGCGTGCGTGGCGGCGACGGCCATGAAGCCGTTGCCACCCGCGTCCTCCACCGCCTTCTGGCGGGCGCTCATCAGCGGGTCGTCGGGGCGCGGGAAGGGGATCTTGTCCATGACAACCAGCTGGCAGCTGGCCCCCGGGACATCCACTCCCTGCCAGAGGGAGAGCGTACCGAAGAGACATGTCTGGGGGTCGGCGGAGAAGTTCTTGATCAGCTCGCCGAGCGTGTCCTCGCCCTGGAGCAGGATCGGGAACTCGGGGATCCGGGTCCGCAGCTCCTCGGCGGCGAGCTGGGCGGCACGCATCGAGGAGAACAGTCCGAGCGTCCTCCCGCCCGCCGCCTGCATCAGCTCCGTGAGCTCGTCGAGCATGTCCGTCCGGTCGCCGTCGCGCGCGGGGCGGGCCAGGTGCTTGGCGACGTAGAGGATGCCCTGCTTGGGGTAGTCGAACGGCGAACCGACGTCGATGCCCTTCCACTCCGGGATGTCGTCGCCCTTGGTGCCCTCGGGGGCCAGCCCCAGGGAGGCCCCGACCCCGTTGAAGTCGCCGCCCAGCTTCAGGGTGGCCGAGGTGAGGACCACCGAGCGGTCGGCGAAGAGCTTCTCGCGGAGCAGCCCCGACACGGAGAGCGGGGCGACCCTCAGGGAGGCGCCGAAGCGGTCGTGGCGTTCGTACCAGACGACGTCCCACTCGGAGCCCAGGGTGATGCGCTCGGCGACGGCGTGGACGCTCTCCACGGAGGCGAGGGCCTGCTTGCGGACGGCGTCCTCGTCCTGGACGGACTTGTCCCGGGTGGTGCCGAGCGCCGAGATCACATTGCGGGAGGCGTCCCTCAGGGCCATCAGCGCGTAGCCGAGGTCCTCGGGGATCTCCTCGAGCCGGCCCGGCAGGGCCAGCTCCATCAGCCGCTCGAAGCCCTCCGCGGCGGTCTGGAGCTGGTCGGCGACCTTCTCGTCGACGAGCTTCGCCGACCGGCGGACGGCGCGGTTGACCTGGCCCGGGGTGAGCTCGCCGGTGGCGACGCCGGTGACCCGGGAGACGAGCTCATGGGCCTCGTCCACGATCAGCACTTCGTGCTGCGGCAGGACAGGCGCGCCCTCGATCGCGTCGATGGCGAGCAGGGCGTGATTGGTGACGACGACCTCCGCCAGCTTGGCCCGCTCCCGCGCCGCCTCGGCGAAGCACTCGGCCCCGTACGCGCACTTGGTCGCGCCCAGACACTCACGGGAGGAGACCGACACCTGGCCCCAGGCACGGTCCGAGACACCGGGGGTCATATCGTCCCGGTCGCCAGTCTCCGTCTCGTCCGACCAGTCGCGGAGCCTCAGCAGGTCCTGCCCCAGCTTGCTGGTCGGGGCCGCGGCCTCGAAGGGGTCGAAGAGGCCCTCCTCCTCGTCCTGGGGCACGCCCTCGTGGAGGCGGTGCAGGCACAGGTAGTTCGATCGCCCCTTGAGCATCGCGAACTCCGGACGGCGGCGCAGCTGCGGGTGGAGCGCGTCGACCGTGCGCGGAAGATCGCGCTCGACCAGCTGGCGCTGGAGCGCCAGGGTGGCCGTGGCGACCACCACGCGCTCACCGTGCGCCAGCGCCGGCACCAGATAGCCGAGGGACTTTCCGGTGCCGGTGCCGGCCTGGACCAGCAGGTGGGAGCTGTCGTCGATGGCCTCGGCAACGGCCTCGGCCATGGTGACCTGGCCGGGCCGCTCCGTCCCGCCGACGGCGGTGACGGCGGCGTGCAGGAGGTCGGGGAGGGATGGCTTCGTCATAGCGCGTCCACCCTACGGCGCTGCACTGACAGTCGGATCACGCGAGCGGATTCGGCACCGTTCCGTGGACGGCGGCGTGCGGGCGCTGGGGGCGGTCGCGGTAGCCGTCCAGGTGGAGACGGTTTCGGTTGAGACAGAGCCGCTCGATCCGCGGGACGAGAAGATCGAAGAGCTCGAACCGTTCCTTCAGCTCGGGGAAGCGCGCCTGGTGCCGCAGGATCTCGGCCCGCACGAGCGCCCAGAAGTCGGCTTCCGGTACGCCGAGTTGCTCCTCGCAGAGCGGCGCCAGGTAGCGGAAGACGCCGACGAACAGCCCTGAATGGATGAACTGGGTGAGGAAGTCGGGCTCCTCGGTGAGCAGGACGGCCCGGACGTCGTCGGGCATGGCGTCGTGCTCGGGCAGCGGGTGGGCACTGATGTTGACGTCGTCGACGAAGTCCTTGATCGCCAGGCGTACGGGAACGTCATGTTCGTCGAAGACGACGACGGCGTTCTCGCCGTGCGGGGAGAACACGGTTCCGTACTGGTAGAGGAAGTGCAGCAGCGGCGGGAGCAGCGCGGCGAAGAGCCGCTGCAGCCAGACCGTGGGGGCGAGTCCGGACCGCTCGACGAGTTCGGCGACGAAGGCGCGGCCGTCCGGGTCGGTGTGCAGCAGGGCGGCCAGCGTCCGGGCGCGTTCGCCGGGCGGGAGCCTGAGCGGTTCGCGCCAGATCGTGCCGAGGAGTTCCTTGTACTGGTACGGAACCTCGGGGAGCCGGTCGTAGAGGGGGTGCTCGACCGTGACCGACGCGACCTCGCCGAGCAGGATCACCCCGCACTCGTCGCGCAGGAAGGGATCGGCATCGCGGAGGCCGTGGACCCAGGCGGTCACTGCGGGGGCGGCGAGGGTCCGCTCCGTGGGGAGTCCGCGCCAGACGAGGGTGTTGAGCACGGAGAGCGGCAGCTTCACGGTGTGCCGGTCGGGCCTGCTGGTGTTGAGGAACGTACGGATGGACTGCTGCGGCAGGCGCAGGTCGCCGTCGGCGGGCAGCGGGACGATGGCGCCGGCCGCGACGGCGGGGGCGTAAAGCGGCAGGATGATCTCGTCCCACTGCCAGGGGTGGACGGGCAGCAGGAGGTACCGGTCGGGGTCGAGGCCGCGGGCGCGCAGCGTGGTGCGGTAGGTCTTGCGGATGTCGGTGTCGAGTTCGCGGTCGTAGAGCCGGTCGGGGGTGTCGAGGCCGGGGACTCCGCGATAGGCGGCGATGTCGGTGCTGACGGCGATCCAGGGGAGGCTCGCGGGCCGGCGGGCTTCGGGGGCCCAGCGGGTGGCGTCGGTGGCGGAGAAGCCGATCCGGCCCTTGTTGAGGACGAGCCAGGGGTGGCCGGTCATGTGGCCTTCGAGCTCGGCGTATCCGAGGTCCGCGAGCCGGTCGGCCGTGAGTGCCGTCCGGTCGAGGCGGGCGTCGGCGGCGAGGGTGGTGGTGAGCTCGCGGATCAGATGGCCGAGCGTGGCGCCGTCGAGGTCGAGGAGGCGGCGCGCGCGGACGAGGAAGCCGAGGGGGTCGGTCAGCGGCCGCCCGTCGAGCGCGATCGAGTCGAGGGCGAGGCGCCAGCTTCCGTAGGCGCCTCGGACGGCCGTGAAGGTCAGGGCCGACCCGTCGTCGAGGCGGAGGGTGTAGGGGCGAGGGGCGGGATCGGAGCCGGGTCCGGGGCTGTCGGGCGTCTCGGCCGCCGCGGTCTCCGCCGCCTCGATGTCGGCCGCCGGGACCGGCTCGATGATCTCTTCGTACGCGAACTCGGCGATGGTCTTGGCGAGCAGGCGGGCGGCGGCCCGGTTCCAGGCCTCGGCGGTCAGCTCGGGCGGCGCGAGCAGAACGGAGTCATGGGTGGCAGGGGACGTCGGCACGAGGACTCCTCGGGGTGGGAACCGCTGTGGGTCGAGCGGTGTATGTAAGGCAGGGAGGCGTTCACAGGACGTGACGAAGGGCGCGTTCGCGGACCATGAGGGCGGCTCGCTTGTCGGGGAGGTCGACTTCCGAGGAGAGGCGGAAGCCGGCGCTCAGGAAGGCCGAGACGGAAGGGGTGTTGCGCAGGTCGGGTTCGGCGATGACGCGGGTGCACCGGGGACGGTGGTCGAGCGCGAGATCGGCTACGGCACGGAGCAGCGCGGTGCCGACTCCACGGCCTCGGTCGGCGACGCCGCCGAGGAGGAGGTGGATGCCCGTGTCGTGCGGGCGGGCCGGATAGTGCCGGGCGAGCGGGTCGAGGTCGGCGCGGTAGATCTCGAAGTAGCTCATGGGGGTGGAGTCGAGGACTCCGAGGCAGGGCACGCTGCGTCCGTCGCCGTCGAGTTGGCCGCGGATGTGGGTGGCCGTGACGGTCTCGGGACCGGCGAGCTCCCAGAAGGCGGCGACGGCCGGGTCGTTCATCCACCGGGCGACGAGGCTGAGGTCGCGTTCGAGCCGGACGGGTACGAGGCGGAACGAGCCGACGGGGGTGGTGACGGGGCCCCAGGAGGCGACCGCGTCGAGGAGGTCGCCGTCCGTGGGCGCCGGGCTCTCGCCGGCGGCGATCAGGGCGACGAGTTCGTCCGAGAGGCGCAGGTCCAGGGTGTCGTCACCGCCCGGGTCGGTGGCGGGGCGCGCATCGGTGGGAGGCACGGTGGGGCTCTCCTCTCGGCGGGTCGGTCGGACGACGGTCGCTCGGCCGTCCGGTCGGGGCGTGGGCTCCAGGAGCCTCAGGAACGGAGGGGGTTGGTGATGGTGACGTAGACGGACTGGGTGTCGACGGGACCGACGAGTTCGTCGAGGCCGTGCAGACGGGTCAGGAGATTGGCCTTGCAGCGCAGCGTGGCGGCTTCCAGGAGCCGGTGCGGCAGCGGCGAGCCGAGGCTGGTGGCGGAGGTGAGGAACTGCCGGAATCCGGCGAGCAGGACGCGTTCGTCGGCGAGGTGCTGGGAGCCGAAGGCGCCGATGAGTCCGAGGACGTTGTTGATGCCGAGGTAGTAGGCGAAGCGCTCGTCGGTGACCTGGTCGGAGACGAAGGTGTCGCTCGTGGCGCCGATGCCCGGGAGGCGGCCCTCCAGCTCGTCGCGGCGGGACTCGCGGAAGTAGTAGCCCTGATTGTCGCGGTAGCGGCCGCCGATCGGCCAGCCGTCCGAGTCGAGGAGCACCAGGGTGTTCTGCTGGTGGGCCTCCAGGGCGACTCCGACCACGCCGTCGAGCCAGAGGACGGGGCGGACGACCTGGTCGAGGTAGCGCAGGAACCACTCGGCGGCGACGGCGGTCGTCGGGCGGCCCGTGCGGGCGGCGAGGCGGGTGACGATGTCGGTGAGCCGGGAGCGCATCCGCGTGGTGCCTTGCCAGGGGCGGAGAGCGGTGAGGGCGGCGATGCAGACGGCGTCGTCGCCGGTGGCGAACGGGTTGTGCCGGATCATGACGTCGAGACCGGGGACGGGCGCTCCGTCCGGGGTGTCGACGGCGAGCCAGGCGGGGTCGCGGACGATGTCGAAGCCGGGATGGGCGGCCTGCCATTGGTCGACCAGGCCCGTGCGCAGGAGCCGGTGGACCTCGACTCCGCGGTGGAGCTCCTTGCGGAGGTTCTCACGGCGGGAGTTGGTGATGCGGACGCCGAGGGAGAGCTTGAGCATCGTGCGGGCGCCGGGCCGGTGCACGGTGCGGACGGAGGAGGTGGGGTGCCAGGAGGCGCCGGCGGGACCGAGGTCGTGGAGGAGACCGGAGTCGAGGAGGGCGGCGACGGCGGGGCGGTGGGTCAGTTCGCGGGCCTGCCAGGGGTGCAGCGGCAACGGGACAGTACCCGAGGGCAGTTCGAGCCCTTCGGCGAGACCGAGGGCGAGCCGGCCGGCGCTGACCGGGCGGCCCTGTTCCGTCCAGGCCGAGTCGGAGGCCAGGACCGAGGGGGCGACAGCCATCCAGTGGAGCGGGAAGGAGCCGTACAGCTCGGGCGAGTAGAGCCGGGCCTCGGCGTCGGAGAGTCCTTCGCGGCTCTTCGGGGTGGGGTGGAGCGGGTGGCCGAGGAGCAGGCACTGCTCGGCGGTGAGGAAGAGGTCGGCGTCCGGGCCGGGGTTCGGGCGGCGCCGCCGGTCGGTGATGAAGTCGGCGGTGCGGCGGGCCGAGTCGGCGACGCGGCCGACGAGTTCGGTGCCTTCGGGGCGGCCGGTCTCGCGGCTGATCAGGGCGGCGACGGTGACCGCGTCGACGTTCGGGGCGGTGGGGTGGAGGCCTTCGAGGGCGGGCGGGCCGAAGCGGTGCCATCCCGTGGGCGACCAGTAGAGGACGGGGACGAGGAGGGCGGTGCCGCTGGCTTCGAGGGGGATGCGCAGGGTGGTCGAGCCGGGGGCCGGCAGGTTCTTCTCTCGTACCCAGCACCTGAGCAGGTTCTCGATGGTCGCCGCGTCGGCGGCACGCTGCGGATCCGGGTCGTCGAGGTGGTCCTGCCGGGGGGCGGCGGCAGTGGCGGCGACGACCGTACGCGCCGGTGTGGGCAGGGTGTCGTACGGACCGGAGTGCTGGCGCGGGACGGTGGCCTGCTCGACGGTGAGCGGGCCGTGCGCGGCGCTGCCGGTGTCGGACGCTTCGGAGGCGGGGCTGGCGTTCACGGGGGCTTCCTTGTGAGGGGGTCCGGGGCGGTCCGGGATCAGTGGGACGGTCCGGTCGGTCCGATCGGTCCGGGGGTGTTCCGGAGGCGTGCGTCGTGCGCGTGCGGGCGCGTGCGGTGGGTGCGTTCGGCGGCGGCCAGGGCGTCGGCGAAGCGGTCGAGGACGGCTTCGGCCTGCTCGTCGGTGAGGGTGAGCGGGGGCAGGAGCCGGACGACGCCCGAGTGCCGGCCGCCGAGTTCGACGATGAGTCCCCGGTGCAGACACTCCTGCTGGACGGTCACGGCGAGTGCCGAGTCGACCGGGGGGACGTCCGCGTCGGCGTCCGCGCTCTCCGGATCCACCAGTTCGACGCCGATCATGAGCCCCCGCCCGCGTACGTCACCGATGCACGGGTGGACGGCGGCCAGGCCCTGGAGGCGGGCGAGCATCCGGGCGCCGAGCGTCGCGGCACGGTCGGCGAGCCGGTTCTCCCGTACGTACGCGAGGGTGGCGGCCCCGGCGGCCATGGCGAGTTGGTTGCCCCGGAAGGTGCCCGCGTGGGCGCCGGGCTCCCAGGCGTCGAGTTCGGCGCGGTAGACGACGACCGCGAGCGGGAGGGAGCCGCCGATGGCCTTCGAGAGGACCATGACGTCGGGGACGACCCCGCTGTGCTCGACGGCCCAGAAGGCGCCGGTGCGGCCGACGCCCGTCTGGACCTCGTCGGCGATGAGGGGGATGGACCGCGCCGCGGTGATCTCCCGCATGCGCCGCATCCAGTCGTCGGGGGCGGGGATGACCCCGCCCTCCCCCTGCACCGGTTCGAGGATCATCGCGGCGGGCGTCGTGACCCCGCTCTTCGGGTCGTCGAGGAGGTTCTCCGTCCAGCGCGCGGCCAGTTCGGCGCCTCGGGGGCCGCCGACGCCGAAGGGGCAGCGGTAGTTCTGCGGGTAGGGCAGCCGGGTGACCCGGACGTCCGTCGCGCCGCCGGAGGCGTCCAGGGCGCCGGCCGTCATGCCGTGGTAGGCGCCGGTGAAGCTGAGCAGCCCGCTGCGGCCGGTGGCCGTGCGGACGAGTTTCAGCGCGGCCTCGACCGCGTCCGTCCCGGCCGGTCCGCAGAACTGGATGCGCGCGTTGTCGGCGAGTCCGGCCGGCAGCGTCGCGAACAGCTCGGTGGTGAAGGCGTCCTTGACCGGGGTCGCCAGGTCGAGGACGTGGAGGGGGGCTCCGGAGTCGAGCACCTTCTTGATGGCTTCGAGGACCACCGGGTGGTTGTGCCCGAGCGCCAGGGTCCCCGCGCCGGAGAGGCAGTCCAGGTAACGCCGCCCGTCCGCGCCCTCGATGGTCAGGCCCCTGGCCCGGACGGGCACGATCGGCAGCGAGCGCGCGTACGTGCGCGCGGCGGACTCGCGCAACGACTGGCGGCGCAGGATGCCTTCGAGAGCGGCCCCTTCACCTGCTCTCCGCTCCCCCTGGTACGTCTGCGCGGCCGACGGTACGGCCGGAGCTGGTTCGGTCACGGCCACGGTTCGGTGTCCTCCCGCGGTAACAGTTGCGTTGCACATCGGTACGTTGCTGACCACCGCGAACGGTGGCGCTGAACGCTGCCTCGGTGTCCCCCGTACGTACCAACGACGGGACACGCCAAGGATCACGGGAAAATCCCAAGATCCTTGGCGTGGTGGGGATCACGACCCGGCAACGGGCGGAACCGTGGACCTGGCGCGTACCGTCCCCTCCGGCACCGGCATCATGGGGGCCGCACTTCGGCGCCCGATTGGGCGCCATCACTGTTCACTCATGCACAAGTTGACGTAGTCCCAGGGGGATCACGAGATGCGATCGATTCGTCCGCTGCTGGCCGCGGCGGCAGCCGTCGCGGCGCTGACGCTGACGGCGACGGCCTGCGGCCCGACCGAGGAGAACGCGGGAGACAAGCCCTCCGCGTCCGCCAGCCCGTCCACCGGCGACAAGATCACGATTCCGGACGATCTGAAGGACCGGCTCAAGGAGCACGGGATCGATCTGGACAAGTGGAGGAACGGCGAGTGGAAGAACTGGGATCGCGACAAGTGGCTGCGTGAGGCGAAGGACTACGTCAACCCGATCATCGAGGACCTCTGGGACCCCGACCGGATGCGGGACGCCCAGCGCCCCGACAAGCCGGTCGAGGAGGAGGACCTGCAGGGCGACAAGGGCGTCACCGACCCGACGCCCGCGCCGGTGAGGGCGAAGGGTGTGCCCGCGCCGTACCACTCCAACGCCCCCGAGGCGGGCAAGGTGTTCTTCGACGGCCCCGAGGGTTCGATGGTCTGCTCGGCCACTGTCGTGAAGGACCCGGCCAACCCCGGCAAGTCCAACATGGTCTGGACGGCGGGCCACTGCGTGCACGCGGGCAAGAAGGGCGGCTGGTACCGCAACATCGCCTTCGTGCCGTCGTACAACGACAAGGCCCTGCCGACCGCTCAGCTGCAGAACGCGACGCGCGAGCAGGTCGCTCCGTACGGCGTGTGGTGGGGCGACTGGGCGCAGACCTCCGAGCAGTGGATCTCGGAGGGGGCCTCGACCGGTGGTCAGGGCGCTCCGTACGACTTCGCGGTGATCCACGTGACGCCTGAGAAGGGCGGCACGACCAAGTCGCTGGAGGAGACGGTCGGTTCGGCGCTGCCGGTGGAGTTCAACGCGCCGACGGTCGCGAAGATCGCGAACATGAAGGCCATCGGCTACCCGGCGGGTCCGCCGTTCGACGGCCAGAAGATGTACCAGTGCACGGACAAGCCGGGCCGTCTGTCGGTCAAGGCGGAGCAGCCGACGATGTACCGCATCGGCTGCACGATGACCGGTGGTTCGTCCGGTGGCGGCTGGGTGGCCGCGGGCCGCGACGGCAAGCCGGCGCTGGTGTCCAACACCTCGATCGGCCCGGTCACGGCCGGCTGGCTGGCCGGACCGCGCCTGGGCGCCGAGGCCAAGGGCATCTACGACGAGGTCAGCAAGAAGTACGCCGGCCGCTAGGCGACGGCTTTCGGGGCGGGATCCCGACGGGTCCCGCCCCGTCCCACGACATCATCGGGCGCCCGCGCGCGGACCGTTCACCGCGCGCTGCCCGCACTTCCATCAGGGGGACCCCTCCACATGCGTTCCATACGACTGCTTCCAGCCACCCTCGGCCTGGTCTCGGCGCTCGCGCTGACGGCCACCGCCTGCGGCCCGACCGAGACCCCGGCGGCCGACAAGCCCGCCGGGGGTTCGAGCGCCTCCGCTTCCGCCACGGAAGGCGGCGGGGCTGACCCCGCCATCCCGTCCGACATCGCCGACAAGCTGAAGAAGCACGGCGTCGACGTCGACAAGTGGAAGGACGGCGAGTGGAAGAACTGGAACAAGGACACCTGGCTCCGTGAGGCCGAGGACTTCGTCAACCCTGTGATCGACGGGCTATGGGACTCCGAGCGCATGCAGACCGCGAAGAGCCCGGACCAGACGATGACGACCGCGGCGGGCTCCGGGGGCAGCGACCCCGTGCCGCGTCCCGTCCAGGCGCAGCGGGAGAAGACTCCGTACCACCGCAACGCGGCGCCGGTCGGCAAGATCTTCTTCGACTCGCCGCAGGGCAGCATGGTCTGCTCGGGCACGATCGTGAAGGACCCGCGCCGGCCCGGGAAGTCCAACATGGTGTGGACCGCCGGTCACTGCGTCCACGCCGGCCAGCGGGGCGGTTGGTACCGCAACATCACCTTCGTCCCGGCCTACAACGACCTCGGCAAGTCGCCGGCCGCGCTGCGCAACGCGAAGCCGCACGAGGTCGCGCCGTACGGTCAGTACTGGGCGGACTGGGCCGTGACCTCGGGCGAGTGGATCAACAAGGGCGGTTCGAACGGGGCCTGGCCGTACGACTACGCCGTGCTCCACGTGAAGCCGCAGCAGGGCAAGAAGTCCCTGGAGGAGACCGTCGGCGTCGCGCTGCCGATCGACTTCTCGGCCCCGGCGCACGCCAAGGCCGGCTACATGGGCGCCTGGGGCTACCCGGCGGCGGCTCCGTACAACGGTCTGATCATGCACAAGTGCGTCGACCGGCCGACCCGTCTGACCACCGCGCCCGCGACGCCCACGATGTACCGCATCGGCTGCACGATGACCGGCGGCTCCTCCGGCGGCGGCTGGATCCGCACCATGCCGAACGGCAAGCCGGCGCTGGTGTCGAACACCTCGATCGGCCCGGCCGGCGGCAACGGCTGGCTGGCTGGACCGCAGCTGGGCAAGGGCGCGAAGGACGCGCACGAGATGGTGAGCAAGAAGTTCGCCCGCTGATCGAGCTCGCCCACTGATCACCGTACGGATGTGTCCGTACGGATGTGACATGCGGAAGGCCCCGCTCCTCGATGAGGAGCGGGGCCTTCGTTCAGCTCTCGGACGAACCGGTCAGTGCGCGGCCGGGACGAACGGGGCGAGGAACGCCGCGAGCTCTTCGTGCACCCGAGCCTTCAGCAGCGTGCCCTCCGGGGTGTGCTCCTCGGAGAGCAGCTCACCCTCGGCGTGCACCCGGGAGACGAGACCGCCTTCCGTGTACGGCACGAGTGCCTCGATCTGGACCTGCGGGCGCGGCAGCTCGGCGTCGATGAGCGCGAGCAGCTCGTCCATGCCCTCGCCCGTGCGGGCGGAGACCGCGATCGCGTGCCGCTCGGCGCGCATCAGCCGCTGGAGGACGAGCGGGTCGGCCGCGTCCGCCTTGTTGATGACGACGATCTCCAGCACGTTCACCGCGCCGACGTCACGGAAGACCTCACGCACGGCGGCGAGCTGCTCCTCCGGGGCCGGGTGCGAGCCGTCCACCACGTGCAGGATGAGGTCGGAGTCGCCGACCTCCTCCATGGTGGAGCGGAACGCCTCGACGAGGTGGTGCGGCAGGTGCCGTACGAACCCGACGGTGTCGGCCAGGGTGTACACCCGGCCGGTGGGCGTCTCGGCCCGGCGCACGGTCGGGTCGAGGGTGGCGAACAGCGCGTTCTCCACCAGCACACCCGCGCCGGTCAGCCGGTTGAGGAGCGAGGACTTGCCCGCGTTGGTGTAACCGGCGATGGCGACCGACGGAATCTTGTGACGCCGCCGCTCCTGGCGCTTGACGTCGCGGCCGGTCTTCATCTCCGCGATCTCCCGGCGCATCTTCGCCATCTTCTCGCGGATCCGACGCCGGTCGGTCTCGATCTTGGTCTCACCGGGACCACGGGTGGCCATGCCGCCACCGCCGCCGCCACCCATCTGACGGGAGAGCGACTGACCCCAGCCTCGCAGTCGCGGCAGCATGTACTGCATCTGCGCGAGCGCGACCTGCGCCTTGCCCTCTCGGGACTTGGCGTGCTGGGCGAAGATGTCGAGGATCAGGGCGGTCCGGTCGACCACCTTGACCTTGACGACGTCTTCGAGGGCGATGAGCTGACCGGGGCTGAGCTCGCCGTCGCAGACGACGGTGTCGGCGCCGGTCTCGAGGACGATGTCCCGCAGCTCACGGGCCTTGCCCGAGCCGATGAACGTGGCCGGGTCCGGCTTGTCACGGCGCTGGATCACGCCGTCGAGCACCAGGGCACCCGCCGTCTCGGCGAGGGCCGCGAGCTCCGCGAGGGAGTTCTCCGCGTCCTGAACGGTCCCCGAGGTCCATACGCCGACCAGCACGACACGCTCGAGGCGCAGCTGCCGGTACTCGACCTCGGTGACGTCCTCGAGCTCGGTGGAGAGGCCCGCCACGCGCCGCAGGGCGGCGCGCTCGGAGCGGTCGAACTGATCGCCGTCCCGCTCTCCGTCGATCTCGTGGCTCCAGGCGACGTCCTCTTCCATCAGGGCATCGGCCCGAAGGCTCTCGGTGCGGCGCGTGTCCGCGAAGCTCTGCTCGTCCTGGGAAGGGGATGAAGAGGAGGTCATTGGATCCTTACGTCGATGGAAAGTGGTTGCGTCGATCACAACGTGTGACGGCGGGGAAAGATTCCCGGCCGGCCGCGTCGTCGACCTGACGATGGTGACATGGTCGCCCCGAGCCCGTCATCCCGGTTTCACCGCGCCTTCGCCGGGCCGCGCGCCTCGCCCGCCGGGCGGGAGCGCCAGTCCGGGTGCCCGGGCATCGGCGGGGTCTTCTCGGCGTACAGCCAGCCGGTGAAGAAGGACGTGAGGTCACGCCCCGCGATCTCGGCGGCCAGGGCGGTGAAGTCGGCGGTGGTGGCGGTGGCGTGCTCGTGGTCGCTCACCCAGCGGCGCTCCAGCTTCTGGAAGGCCTCCGTGCCGATCTCCTCGCGCAGCGCGTAGAGGACCAGGGCGCTGCCGTCGTAGACGACGGGCCGGAAGATGCTGATCTTCTGGCCGGGCGTGGGCGGCTCGGGGGCGGCGGGCGGCCCGCCGTTCGCGCGCCAGGTGTCGGAGGCGCCGTAGGCGGCCTTCATGCGCCGCTCCAGGGACTGTCCGGCGGTCTCGTCCGCGTACAGGGCCTCGTACCAGCTCGCGTGGCCCTCGTTGAGCCACAGGTCGGACCAGGCGCGGGGCGAGACGCTGTTGCCGAACCAGTGGTGGGCGAGCTCGTGGACCATGACCGAGTCGACGTACCACTCGGGGAAGCCGGGGTCGGTGAACAACCTTCTCTCGAAGAGAGAGAGGGTCTGTGTCTCCAGCTCGAAGCCGGTCTCGGCGTCGGCGATCAGCAGTCCGTACGTCTCGAAGGGGTACGGGCCGACCTGGCGCTCCATCCACTCGACGTGACCGGGGGTGCGCTTGAGCCAGGGCTCCAGGAGGTCGCGGTCGGCGGTGCGGACGACGTCCCGCAGGGGCAGGCCGTGCGGCCCGGCGCGGTGGACGACGGTGTTGCGGCCGATGGAGACCTGGGCGAGTTCGGTGGCCATGGGGTGGGCCGTGCGGTAGGTCCAGGTCGTGGTGGCCCCGTCGGTGGTCCGGCCCGCGGGGAGGCCGTTGGCGACGGCCGTCAGGGCGTTGGGCGCGGTGATGCGGAAGGTGAAGTACGCCTTGTCGGCGGGGTGGTCGTTGGAGGGGAAGACCCGGTGGGCGGCGTCGGCCTGGTTGGCCATGGCGAGTCCGTCGCCGGTGCGAACCCAGCCGCCGGAGTCCGCGGAGCCGCTGGGGTCGCTGGTGTGGGTGACGGAGATGGTCAGGGCGTCGCCGCTCTCGGTCGCCCGGCCGGGCGTGATCACCAGGTCTTCGCCGGTGGTCTCGAAGGTGGCGGGCTCGCCGTCGACGGTGACGGCGGAGACCTTCCCGTGCGTGAAGTCCAGGTTGATCCGCTCCAGGTCGGCTGTGGCCCGGGCCTCGATGCGGGTCACGCCGGCGAGCGGTGCGGTGTTCTTGCCCGGGTAGGTGAGGCCGATGTCGTACGAGAGGACGTCGTAGCCGGGGTTGCCGAGGTGGGGGAAGAGGGGGTCCCCGATGCCGAGCGGCACGGGCGCGGGGAGGGCGGCGGCGACGAGTCCGGCCGATGCGGCGACCAGGACTGCGGAGCGCAGCCACCGCGCGCGTGGGGAGGGGTTTCGGGGTGGTGTGAGCGGCATGGGCTACGGCTACCAGTGCCGTGGCCGCTCCCCCGGGCGGCGCGCGCGCCGGCCACCCGAAGGGGTCACGCGGGTGCTGAGGCGAGCGCGCCCCTGTGGCCTGCGCGTACGCAGCCTCAGGCTTCAGGTGTCGCCGGGTGCTGGGCACGGCTGACGTCGTACACCCCGGCCACGTCCCGCATGGCCCGCATGAGGGAGGGAAGCCCTGCCGCGTCCGGGAGTTGGAGGGTGTACGTGTGCCGGACCCGCTGTTCGTTCGGGGGCTCGACGGTCGCCGAGACGACGGCGACGTCCGCCGCCGCGATGGCCTCGGTGAGGTCGGCGAGGAGCCGGGGCCGGCCGAAGGCCTCGGCGACGAGGGTGACGCGGCACTCGGCGGTATCGCCCCAGCGGACGGGGACAGGTGCGCGCCCGAGCCGCCGCATCGTGTCGACGGAGGCGCAGCCGGTGCGGTGGACGGTGACGGAGCCGCCGCGTACCTGGAAACCGGTGATCTCGTCGGGGGGTACGGGGGTACAACAGCCCGCCGGGCGTACGGCGGTGGCCTGGGCGCCTTGGAGGTCCGCGTGCAGCTTGGCGCCCGAGCGGCGGTCGGCCGTGACGGAGACGGGCGGTCTCGGGTCGGCCTCCGGCGCCCCGGCGGCCTCCGGGTGCGCCTGGAGCCAGGCCGTGATCGCGATCCGCGCGGCGGGCGTACGGGCGTGGTCCAGCCACTCCGGGGAGGGCCCGGAGGCGGTGTCCTGGGCGAGCAGGAGCTGGACGGTGTCGCCGTCGTTCAGGACCGTACTGAGCGTCGCCAGACGGCCGTTGACGCGGGCGCCGAGGCAGCCGTGGGCGGCGGCGCCGTGCTGGGCGTAGGCGGCGTCCACGCAGCTCGCCCCGGCCGGCAGGCCGAGCGTGCCGCCGTCGGCGCGGAAGACGGTGATCTCCTGGTCCTCGGCGAGGTCGGCGCGCAGCGAGGTCCAGAAGGTGTCCGGGTCGGGCGTGGACTGCTGCCAGTCGAGGAGCCGGGAGAGCCAGCCGGGCCGGGTGGGGTCGGCGCGCTCGCCGTCCTCCGCGGGCTCGACGCCGTCGCCGCCCGTCGGGGGCGTGTACGGGTTGCCGAGCGCGACGACGCCGGCCTCGGCGACCTTGTGCATCTGGTGCGTACGGATGAGGACTTCGGCGACGGCCCCGTCCGGGGCGGCGACGGCGGTGTGCAGCGACTGGTACAGGTTGAACTTGGGGGCCGCGATGAAGTCCTTGAACTCGGAGATCACCGGGGTGAAGCAGGTGTGGAGTTCGCCGAGGACGGCGTAACAGTCGGCGTCCTCGGCGACCAGGACGAGGAGGCGTCCGAAGTCGCTGCCGCGCAGGTCGCCGCGCTTGAGGTGGACGCGGTGGACGGAGACGAAGTGCCGTGGCCGGACGAGGACTTCGGCCGCGATGTCCGCCTCGCGCAGGACGGCGGAGACGCTCTCGGCGATGGCGGCGAGCGCGTCGCCCGCGCCGGTGTTGCCGGCGATGAGGGCGCGGGTCCGCTCGTACTCCTCGGGGTGGAGGATCGCGAACACGAGGTCTTCCAGCTCGGTCTTGAGCGCCTGGACTCCCAGCCGTTCGGCGAGCGGGATGAGGACGTCCCGGGTGACCTTGGCGATCCTGACCTGTTTCTCCGGGCGCATGACACCGAGCGTGCGCATGTTGTGGAGCCGGTCGGCGAGTTTGATCGACATGACGCGGACGTCGTTGCCGGTGGCGACGAGCATCTTGCGGAAGGTCTCGGGTTCGGCGGCGGCGCCGTAGTCGATCTTCTCCACCTTGGTGACGCCGTCGACGAGATAGGCGACCTCGTCGCCGAACTGTTCCCGGACCTGATCGAGCGTCACTTCCGTGTCCTCGACGGTGTCGTGGAGGAGGGCGGCGGTCAACGTCGTCGTCTCGGCGCCGAGTTCGGCGAGGATGAGGGTCACCGCGAGGGGGTGGGTGATGTACGGCTCACCGCTCTTGCGGAACTGGCCCCGGTGCGAGAACTCGGCCAGGACGTACGCCCGGCGCAGCACGGCCAGGTCGGCGTCGGGATGGTGGGCCCGGTGGGCTTCCGCGACGTGCCCGATGGCGTCGGGCAGCCGGTCCCTGGTGGCGGGACCGAGCAGTGCGGCGCGGCCCAGCCTGCGGAGGTCGATCCTCGGCCGGGCGCGCCTGCGGCTGGGAGCGTCGGGGCCCGCGGCCTCCGCTGCGCTCACAGGGTTGGTGGCCTCTGCACTCATGGGGCACCTCCGGCGACGTCGACCGGCGGTGGACGGGCAAGGCGTGCCCGCGGGGCCGGTGCTTGATGCTACCGACCCCACCACGGGGTGCAGTCCCGCTCTCGCCCAGCGTGAAACGGATCACCCATTCGAGCGAACGGTCAGTCGTTGACAGTTTCGAATGGGTCGCTTCCGGTCCCCACCGTTGTTCGTCGACCGCCGCGGCCGGCTCAGGCGTCCGCGAGCCAGTTCGGGTCGAACGTGCCCTCGCCGACGATGACGGCCGGGCCGGTCATGTCCAGCTCCCCGTCGGGGTGCTCGGTGATGGTCAGCGTCCCGCCCAGGACGTCCACGGTGTACGTGACGGGCGTCCCGCTCACGGCGGGGTCGACGCCGTCCCGGCGCGCGGTGGCGACGGCGACGGCGCACGCGCCCGTGCCGCAGGAGCGGGTCTCGGAGGCGCCGCGCTCGTGCACGCGCATGGCCACGTGGCGCGGGCCGCGGTCGGCGACGAACTCGATGTTCACCCCGTCCGGGAAGACCTCGGCGGGGGCGTACGGGGGCTCGGTGAAGAGGGTGCCCGCGTGGTCGAGGGACTCGACGAAGGCGACCGCGTGCGGGTTGCCCATGTTCACGTTGCGGGCGGGCCAGCTGCGGCCGTCGACGGTGACGGTGACACCGTCCTCGGGGAGCCGGGCGCGGCCCATGGAGACGGTGACGGAGCCGTCCTTGTCGAGGTGGACGTGCTTGACGCCGCCCCGGGTGGCGACGGCGACCTCGCCGGCCGTGATGTGCCCGGCGTGCTCCAGGTAGCGGGCGAAGACGCGGACGCCGTTGCCGCACATCTCGGCGACCGAGCCGTCGGCGTTGCGGTAGTCCATGAACCACTCGGCCTCGCCGGCCATCGCGCGGGCCTCGGGGTGGGCCTCGCTGCGGACCACGTGCAGCACGCCGTCCCCGCCGATGCCGGCCCGGCGGTCGCACAGCCGCGCGACGAGGGCGGGGGGCAGCTCGATGGCGTTGTCGGCGTCGGGGACGATCACGAAGTCGTTCTCGGTCCCGTGGCCCTTGAGGAATGCGAGTGGCGAGGTCTGCGTGGTGGTCACGGGATCAACTGTACGGGCCGGGTCCGACAGCCGCTCGAAGGTCCACTCCTCGGGCGGGCCCACCGGACGGGGGTGGCCGGACGCGTACGGCCGGACGGTCAGCGGAGGCGGGCCACGCGCCAGACGGCCAGGGCCACCAGGAGCGTGCTGAAGAACACGTACAGGGCGATCACTCGCCAGTTCGGCCGCTCGCCGGAGCCACGGGCCGGGAGGCCCGGCCAGGCGGAGCCGACCCTGCGGGCCGCCATCATGCCCCAGCCGGCGGCGCAGGAGCTGATCAGGAGGCCGAGCATGGCGACCACGGCGCCGCCGTCCCCGGAGCCGAAGGCGAGGGGGAAGGCGAACATCAGCGACCCGATGGCGGCGAGCCCCACGATGGGGGCGAGCTGCCAGATCCGCAGCCTGCGCTGCGGCCGCAGCTCGACCTCGACCTCGTCGGCGTCGACCTCGACGGACGAGCCCTCGGCGTCGTCCGGTCCGTCCGGGCTCAAACCGGGCGCGTCACCCGGAGCTTCGCCCGGGACCGCGTCCTGCTGCTCTGTGTCACGAGGGCCGGCCTCCATCGCCACGCGCCCTCCCACTCGGACTCCACTTGGTCGATCGATGCTCGATGATGGCACGCCAGAGACCCCTGGAATGACGGGCATGGCGTCCCGATGCCATCACGTGATCAGGCTGTAACCGCTCGTTCGACCAACGTCAGCGCCTGTCCCGGGAGTTCCCCGCGGTCCTCCGCGGCGCCGCTCAGCCAGTGGACGCGCGGGTCGCGCCGGAACCACGAGTCCTGGCGGCGCGCGAAGCGTTTGGTGGCGCGTACGGTCTCGGCCCGCGCCTCGTCCTCGGTGCACTCCCCCGCGAGCGCCGTGAGCACCTGCTGGTAGCCGAGCGCGCGGGCGGCCGTGCGCCCCTCCCGCAGCCCTCGCGCCTCCAGGGTGCGCACCTCGTCGACGAGTCCGGCCTCCCACATGCGGTCCACGCGCGCGGTGATCCGTTCGTCGAGCTCGGGGCGTGCCACGTCGACGCCGATCTGCACGGTGTCGTAGATCG
Source organism: Streptomyces sp. NPDC026092 (assembly GCF_040638605.1). NCBI lineage: Bacteria > Bacillati > Actinomycetota > Actinomycetes > Kitasatosporales > Streptomycetaceae > Streptomyces > Streptomyces sp. NPDC026092. Next base: position 56,445 of record NZ_JBEZYN010000013.1, on the reverse strand, counting down.
GGTCGGGGCCGGGCAGGTTGGCGGTGAAGGGCTTGCCGGTGATCTCGATGACCTCCAGGGCCCGGACGATGCGCCGGCCGTTGCTGGGGAGGATCGCGCGCCCGGCGTCGGGGTCGGCCGCGGCGAGACGGGCGTGCAGCACCCCGGAGCCGCGCTCCTCCAGCTCGGCCTCCAGGCGGGCCCGCACGGCCGGGTCCGTGCCGGGGAACTCGAGGGAGTCGATGGCCCCGCGTACGTACAGACCCGAGCCGCCGACCAGGACCGGGGTACGGCCCTCGGCCAGCAGCCGGTCGATCTCGGCGCGGGCGAGGCGCTGGTACTCGGCGACGCTGGCGGCCTCCGTGACGTCCCAGATGTCGAGGAGGTGGTGCGGGATCCCGCCGCGCTCCTCCAGCGTCAGCTTGGCGGTACCGATGTCCATCCCTCGGTAGAGCTGCATCGAGTCTGCGTTGACGACCTCGCCGCCCAGTTGCCGGGCAAGGAATACGCCCAGATCGGACTTTCCGGCCGCTGTGGGACCGACGACGGCGATGACCCGCGGGGCGGGAGCTGCACTTCTCACCGTCACAGTCTCGCAAACCTCGGAGGAGGTCCCCGAATGAGCGACGTGACGGTCCGCCACCGGGTTCGTTGCCAGTTTCGAGGTTCCGACCGCCGGTTTTCCGTACCGGCTGCGCCGGGTGGCGCAACAGGGCGCTCCGGGCGCCGCGGGCCTTATCCCACACGAGTACGCTATGGAGTTGAAATGGGCGTTTTTGCAATGTTTCGGCGGAAGGGCAAGGAAGCTGCCGAGGCGTCGACGGAGGAGGCCCAGGCTGTCGCCGTGACGGACGCACCGGACGAGGCGGAGGCCGGAGCGCCGAGCGGTGAGGCCACGGAGGCCGAGGCGGGTGCCGAGACCGGTGCCGAGACCGGTGCCGAGACCGGTGCCGAGAGCGGCCCGTCGGCGGAGTCGGCCGAGGGCGCCGAGGCGGGCGACGAGGCCCCCGTGGCGGAGACCGTCGAGGTGGTCGAGGCGGCCGTGGAAATTCCGAAGCAGCAGTCGGCGGAAGAGGCCGCGGACAACGAGGCCGGCGAGAGCGCCCGGAAGTAGCGCTCCCGGCGACAGGGCACGGCAGACGGACGCACCGGAGGGAAGGTGGCCCATGGGTCTCCTGGATTCACTGAAGGCCAAGCTCGCCCCGGCCAAGGACAAGGTCTCGGGCCTCGCCCAGCAGCATGAGGCCAAGATCGACCAGGGTCTGGACAAGGCCGCGAAGCTGGTCGACGAGAAGACCAAGGGCAAGTACAGCGCCAAGATCGAGTCGGGCACCGGCAAGGCCAAGGACGCCCTTGAGCGGATCGCCCACAAGGACGACGACGGCACGAAGGGCCCCGGCGGGGACGCGGGTCCGGGGCAGGGCCAGGGTCCAGGAGCGGGGCAAGGTCCGGGGCAGGGTCAGGGTCAGGGTCCCGGGCAGACTCCGCCGCCGGCCACCTGACGTCCGGCGTCACCCCACGGTCCCTCGCGCACGGCGGACGGCCACGGAGCATCGCGCTCCGCGGCCGTCCGCCGTTCTTTCGTGCCTGTGCCGTGGGCGCCGTTACGACCAGGCCGCCACGAAGTAGCCGACGCCGTACGGGGCGTCCTCGTAGAGCAGCCGTCCGTCGAGGTCCGCTCCCTCGGCCGCGCCCGCGAGGACCTGCCAGGGGGCCCGGCCGGCCGCCTTCAGCTCGTACGCGAGGTTCTCGTCGAGCGCGAGCAGGGCGTCCACGTCCGCCGTGCCCAGCGCGCGGGCGGCCTCCGCGTCGAAGGCGGCGGCGCGCTCGTCCAGGTAGCCGGGGGCCTTGAGGGTCCGGCAGGCGCTGCCGTCGCCCATCACGAGCAGCGCCACGCGGTCGGCCGCGGCAGCCAGCTCACGGCCGGTGGAGACGCAACGGTCGGCTTCCAGCGGCTGACCGACCCCGAGGCCTTCGACGGGCGCGTCGGCCCAGTCGGCGCGCTGGAGGAGCCAGGCGGCCACGGCGAGGGATGCGGGCAGCGGGCGCTCCCCGGCGGGCCCATCACCGAGGCGTACGGAGAGATCGACGCCGAAGCCCGCGAAGCTGCCGGTCGAACCGCCCGGGAACGTACCGCGCGCGCCCTCGTCGGCGGGGCCGACGACGAAGAGCCGGTCGGGCCGGGACGCGGCGAGCAGACCGACGGCGTCGGCGCAGGCCGTCCGGGCGGCATCGAGCTCGCCGGCGGCTCCGGCCGCCACGTCGGGCACGAGCAGAGGAGGACAGGGGCAGACGGCTGCGGCGACAAGCATGATCCGCAGCCTACTGCGACGGTCCCCAGTCCATGGGCGGGACGCTGTCCTGCGGCTCGCCGCCGGTCGGGGCCCCCTTCACGAGCGCGGGGCCGGCCGAGTCGTGGACCAGCTCGGCGATGCTCAGGACCGTGTGTGTCTCCGACATCAGCCCTTTGACGATCACCAGGCAGCTGTCACCGCTCGGGAAGCGGTACACCTCGCGCGACTTCTCGCGCCACGGCTCCTTGTACGTCAGCGAGGCGGCGCGCATCGCCTCCTGCGCGTCCTCCCGTGTGCCGGTGATCCTCCGGACCACTTCGGCGAGGTACGTGTCACCCCCGGCCCCGCGCTGTGCGACGACGACCCACTTCCCCATCCCGGCCCCCCGGTTCCTCGAATGCGGCGGCTCTCGGCGTGTCCGAGGGTGTCAGTGACCGCCTCGGTTGTCAGTGGCTTCCGCAGGCCGGGGCGGAGGCCTCGGGCAGCGGGTCCGGGACACCGATCTTGGGGAGTCCGAGCAGGACGCCGGCCGGCTTCGCGGCGGCCGCGGTGGTGCGCTTCTCCCAGGCGTCGCCGGCGCGGGTGCGGCGCACCGCCGTCGTCGGGCCTTCGGCGAGCAGGTGGTGCGGGGCGGCGTAGGTGACCTCGACGGTCACCACGTCGCCCGGGCGGACCTCCTGGTCCGGCTTGGTGAAGTGGACGAGCCGGTTGTCGGGGGCGCGGCCGGAGAGGCGGTGGGTGGCGCCGTCCTTGCGGCCCTCGCCCTCGGCGACCATGACCTCCAGGGTCCGGCCGACCTGCTTCTTGTTCTCCTCCCAGGAGATCTCCTCCTGGAGGGCGACCAGACGCTCGTAGCGCGCCTGCACGACCTCCTTGGGGATCTGCCCGTCCATCTCGGCGGCGGGGGTCCCGGGCCGCTTGGAGTACTGGAAGGTGAAGGCGTTGGCGAAGCGGGCCTCGCGGACCGTGTGCATGGTCTGCTCGAAGTCCTCCTCGGTCTCGCCGGGGAAGCCCACGATGATGTCGGTGGAGATGGCGGCGTGCGGGATGGCCGCGCGGACCTTCTCGATGATCCCGAGGAAACGCTCCTGCCGGTAGGAGCGGCGCATGGCCCTGAGGACGGTGTCCGAACCGGACTGCAGCGGCATGTGCAGCTGCGGCATGACGTTCGGCGTCTCGGCCATCGCGGCGATGACGTCGTCCGTGAAGTCGCGGGGGTGCGGGGAGGTGAAGCGGACCCGCTCCAGGCCCTCGATCTGGCCGCAGGCGCGCAGCAGCTTGGAGAAGGCCTCGCGGTCGCCCAGGTCGGAGCCGTACGCGTTGACGTTCTGGCCGAGCAGGGTGATCTCCGAGACGCCCTCGGCGACCAGGGCCTCGATCTCGGCGAGGATGTCGCCAGGACGGCGGTCCTCCTCCTTGCCGCGCAGCGCCGGGACGATACAGAAGGTGCAGGTGTTGTTGCAGCCGACGGAGATCGAGACCCAGGCGGCGTACGCGGACTCGCGGCGGGTCGGCAGCGTGGAGGGGAAGGCCTCCAGCGACTCGGCGATCTCGATCTGGGCCTCTTCCTGGACGCGGGCGCGCTCCAGGAGGACCGGCAGCTTGCCGATGTTGTGCGTGCCGAAGACGACATCGACCCAGGGGGCCTTCTCGACGATGGTGTCGCGGTCCTTCTGGGCGAGACAGCCGCCGACGGCGATCTGCATGCCGGGGCGCGTGGTCTTCCTGGGGGCGAGCCGGCCGAGGTTGCCGTAGAGCTTGTTGTCGGCGTTCTCGCGGACCGCGCAGGTGTTGAAGACGACGACGTCGGCGTCACCGTCGGAGCCCTCGGGGGCGCGGACGTAGCCGGCGTTCTCCAGCAGACCGGAGAGCCGCTCGGAGTCGTGGACGTTCATCTGGCACCCGTAGGTGCGCACTTCGTAGGTTCGCTGGACGTCCACTGCCTGGCTCCGGTCGCTGCTGGTCATGGAACAAGGGTATGCGGTGCCGGGGATAGCCCGTCCCCGAGCCGCCGGGGCGAGGGCGCAGGGACGCTCCCGGCCGCTTCGAGGGCTGCGCCGAGCTGGGCGGCGAGGGTGCCCGCGCGGGGCCGGAGGGACCCGTCGAAGGCGGCGGATCCGATGGTGAAGGCGTCGGCTCCGGCGGCCGCCACCGCTCGTATCCGGTCGGTCGTGGAGATGCCGCCGGCGACGACCAGGCGGCCCGTGGTGGCCGCCCGGGCGGCACGGACGAGGTCGAGCGGGTCCGCGTCGGTGGCCCGGTGGGCGAGGAGGTCGACGCCCGCGCAGCCCGCGGCCTCCGCCCGGAGGCAGTCCGCGGAGATCCGGTCGGGGCCGCCGGCGAGGCGGGTGGGGTGGCCGAGCGGTTCACCCACGAAGGGAAGGTACTCGACGGAGGTGCCGGCGAGGAGGGCCAGCGTCTCGTCGATCCAGGTGCCGCCCATGAGCCGGTCGACACCGAGGTCGACCGCGCGGCGCACGGAGGTGAGCGCCTCCTCGCGGGTGGTGCTGACCACTTCGAGGTAGCTGGTGGCTCCCATCTCCTTGATCTGCCGGTGGAGCCGGTCGAGGGTGGCCGGCTCGACTCCTACGTCCTTGAAGCCGATGTGCGAGACGCCGAGGTCCCGGACGGTGTCGAGGACGTCGAGGCAGTCGGTGACGGTCCTGTCGTCACGGGTGAGCATGAAGATGAAGTCCACGGGGGTCCTCCAGGTCGGGGCGATGGCCTGCGGGGGCAAGGGGTGGAGACCCTCGGGGCGGCCGGGGTCTGCGGGGCGGGGCCTGGTGAGCGCGCCTACGGGGCGGCAGGGGCCTGGGCGGTCAGCTCGTCGGCGTGGTGCAGGGCGGTGAGCAGGCTGGTGTGGTCGGCGGTGCCCCGCCCCGCGAGGTCGAAGGCCGTGCCGTGGTCGACGCTGGTGCGCACGAACGGCAGGCCGATGGTGATGTTGACGCCGTGCTCCAGGCCCAGGTACTTGACCGGTATGAGCCCCTGGTCGTGGTACTGCGCCACGACGGCGTCGAACTCGCCCGCGCGGGCGCGCATGAAGACGGTATCGGCGGGCCAGGGACCGCTGGCGTCGATGCCTTCCCGCTGAGCGGCCCGTACGGCCGGTTCGACGATGTCGAGGTCCTCACGCCCGAAGAGTCCGTTCTCCCCGGCGTGCGGATTGACGGCGGCGACGGCGATACGGGGGCGGGTCCCGGAGCGCACGCTCGGGTGGCCGGCTCGGAACGTCCGGTCGGTCAGCCGGATGATCTCCAGCTCGCGGGCGGTCGTGAGGGAGTCGATGGCCGTGCGCAGCGACTGGTGGACGGTGACCAGGACGACCCGCAGGTCGTCGTTGGCCATCATCATCGCGTAGTCGCTGGTACCCGAGAGCTCGGCGAGGATCTCGGTGTGGCCCGGGTAGGGCAGCCCCGCCAGCCGGAGCGCCTCCTTGTTGATCGGCGCGGTGGTGAGGGCGCGGACCTCGCCGCGGAGGGCGAGCTCGATGCCTCGGCGTACGTACCCGAACGAGGCGGCTCCGGCGCGGGCGTCCACTGTGCCGAGCGGTACGTCCTCGGGGAACGTGCCCTCGGGGAGGACGTCGAGGATCCCGGGGGCGTGGGCCGCGTCCGAGACGGAGGCGATCGGCCGCACGGTCAGCTCGGTGCCCGTGATCCGGCAGGCGCGGGCGAGCGTGGCCGGGTCGCCGATGACGACGACCGGGGGCCGACGCCGTGGGTCGGCGTACGCCTTGACCGTGATCTCGGGGCCGATGCCGTTCGGGTCGCCCATGGTGAGCGCGATGGGCTGCGTCATGGCGTCGGCCCACCCTCCGCGCTCGACCCGTCCCCCGTGCTCGGCCCACCGTCCATGAGGAGGCGGCAGAGCCGGTCGAGTGTCCCGTCGTCGCCGAAGCCGCCCGCCTTGATCAGCACGGGGAGGCGGGGCGGGCCGAGCAGCACACCTCGGGCGACCCCCGGTTCGGGCTCGTCGGCGAGGTCGACACCGGCGGCGCCGAGGGCTTCGAGGGCGGCCACGGCCGTCTCCCCGCCGGTCAGCACGAGCCCGTCGACCAGCCCGTCCGTCACCAACTCCCGTACGGCGAGGGCGAGCTCGCCGGTCAGCGAACCGGCTGCCGTGCGGCGGGCGTCCGGGGTGTGGACGACGAGCACGGGCGCCGTGGCCCGGCGCAGAGCGCTCAGGGCCTCGGCCGGAGCGTCGGCCGTCGCCGCAGCGGTCACGTCCACGCGCGTGCGCAGCCGGTCCAACTGGCGGCGCGTCGCCGGGTGCGCGCTCCCGACCACGATCAAGGGGCGCCGTGCGCGAGGTGGTTCGGGCGGAGGCTCGGCCGGGATACGGGAGTGGTGTCGGGCCAACGCGGCGGCGAGGCCCGGGGAGCCGACCCAGAGCACGTCGCCGGGTCGGGGCACGGAGGCCACCAGGAGGTCGAGGTCGTCGTCCGTGGCCGCCGAGCAGACGAACAGGCCTCCGCCGTCGATCAGTTCCGGCAGCTTCCCGAACCGCTCCGGTTCCAGGACGTCCGCTTCGGGCAGCAGCTTGGCGAGGTCGGCGGTGCGGACGGGGTGGACCGGGTCGCGCGCGAAGTCCGTCTCGTGCACCGGGACGCCATGGACGTGCTGGACCCCTCGGACGGTCGTCCTGCCCTCCGCCGGGAACGCGGGAGCGACGACCACGGCCCGTCGGCCCGAGCCTGCGTGGGCGGCGCGGACCTCGGCCGCCACATGGCCCCGGAGCGTCGAGTCGACGGTCTTGATCAGCAGCTCGGAACCGGCGAACGCGCCCGCGGACCAGGCGGCCACGGCCGCGGCCGACGCCTCGTCGAGCAGCCGGCTCCCGAGGTCCACGGCCACGACGCCGTCGACCGCCGGTGCGGCCGGCTCGACGGCCTCGGCCAGCAGGACCTTCGCGCGGTGGCCCGTGCCGCGGAAGGGCGCCGCGCCGTCGCCGGCGCTCGTCAGGTCGTCCGCGAGGACGGCGATGCCCCTCACGGGCTCGGCCGGGTGTTCCCGCATGTCTCGTCCTCCTCGAAGTCGCCGCCACTGACGTCAACCCTGGCGTTCGGAAGGCCGCCCGACAAGCGATTCCTTCTCACCCCACCTGTGAGTAGATTTCACGCATGCGCTGGCCCGACCTCCCCCCGCTGAACACGCTGCTCCCCTTCGAGGCGACCGTGCGGCACGCGAGCATGACCCGCGCCGCGCAGGAGCTGCACGTGACCCACGGCGCGGTCTCCCGGCAGATCCAGAACCTGGAGAAGTCGCTCGGTGTCACGCTCTTCGAGCGAGGGACCCGTTCGCTGCGGCCGACCCCGCAGGCCCGTCGTCTCGCGGCCGCCGTCCGGGACGCGCTCGACCAGATCGACACGGCCACCCGGGAGGTTTCGGGCCGGGAACGCGGAGGTCCGCTGGCCCTGTCGTGCGAGCCGACGCTCCTGATGCGCTGGCTCATCCCCCGCCTGCCGGACCTCGCCGTGCAGGTGCCGGGCCTCACCGTCCACCTGTCGGCGGGCGGCGGACCCGTTGCCTTCGACCGGGACCCGGTCGACGTCGCCCTGCGTCGCGACGACTTCCCCGTACCGGCGGACGTGACCCGCTCCCCCCTCTTCCTGGAACGCATCGGTCCGGTCTGCCGCCCGGACGTGGCGGAGCGCCTCGCCGCCGGCAGCGGAGTCGCAGGTGTGACGATTCTGCACACCAGCACCCGGCCGCGCGCATGGGCGGACTGGCAGCGCATCACGCGGCGCTCCGTCGAGCCCACCGACGAGCAGACCTTCGAGCACTTCTACCTGGCGCTGCAGGCGGCCGTCGCCGGTGTCGGCATGGCGATCGGCCCGTACGCGCTGGTCCACGACGACCTGGTGAGCGGGCAGCTCGTGGCGCCCTTCGGCCTGGTCGAGGACGGCACCGGGTACCACCTGCTCAGCCCGCAGCCGCCCGAGCGGGACGAACGGATCGCCGCCCTGCTCGGCTGGCTGCGGGCCCAGGCGACCGGCCTGTGACGGCCCCCGGCCTCCCGCCACGAACCACCACGACCACCCCACGCCCGCCCCACCACGACCACCCCACAGCCGCCCCACCACGCGCGCGTGAAGCAGCACACCACCTCCCGGCCTGGCCAGGGCGGGGACCGAGCTGGCAGGATCGCGCCATGCTCGCCTCGTACTCCCGTTCCGCTCGCCGCCGCCTTCTCCAGGCGTCCGCGGCGGTTCTGGTGGTCTGCGGGCTGCTGGTCTGGTGGCTGGTTCCGTTCGGTACACCGGCGCCCAGCGGGCGGGTCACCTTCAGCACAGGCGTCCCCACCGGGGTCTACCAGCGGTACGGCGAGCTGCTGCGCCAGGCCCTCGCCACGGATCTGCCGGACGTGTCGATAACGCTCAAGAACAGCCAGGGCTCCCAGCAGAACCTCGCCCGCCTGGCCTCCGGCGAAGCCGATTTCACCGTCGCGACCGCCGACGCCGTGGCCCAGTACCAGCGCGACGGCAAGCCGGGCCACGACCTGCTGCGCGGCTGCGCCCGGCTCTACGACGACTACGTCCAGCTCGTCGTCCGCAAGGATTCGGCCGTACGGTCCGTGGCCGATCTGCGCGGCCTGCGGGTCGGCGTCGGCCAGGAGGGCTCCGGTGTCCGGCTCATCGCGGACCGGGTCCTCGCGGCAGGCGGTCTCGCCCCCGACACCGACGTGAAGCCGGTCTCGGCCGGCATCGACACCATGCCGGGCCTGCTGGAGAACCGGCAGCTGGACGCCTTCTTCTGGTCGGGCGGCCTGCCCACCCAGGCCGTCCAGGAACTCTCCGAGCGCATCCCGGTCCGGCTGATCCCGCTCGACACCGCCCTCGTGGACAAGGTCCACAACGCGGGCAAGGCGACGCGCCACTACCGCTCCGCCGTCATCCCGGCGGAGGCCTACGCCCTGGCCCAGGACGGGCAGCCGGTGAAGACGCTGGCCGTCGCCAACCTGCTGGTGACGACGGACGCGGCGGATCCGGCGATGGTGGAGGGTTTCACCCGTACGGTGATCAGAAGCCGGGACGGCATCGGCCGCCAGGTCCACCCGGCGCAGCTGGTGGACCTCCGCACCGCCATCTACACGGAGCCCCTGTCCCTCCACGAGGGCGCCCGCCGCTACTACCGCTCCGTGAAGCCGTAAGGGAAGCCGTAGAAGCGGTACGGCACCAGACCGGTACAGCGCCGGAGCCGGTCCAGCACGGTCACCGCCCCTGCGGCCCCGTCCTCGGCACCGTGAGCGTGACCCGCAGCCCGTGCGGCTCGTGCGGCGCGTATGCGATCGAGCCGCCGCCCGCGGCCAGCAGGACCCGGGAGATCGACAGGCCGAGGCCCGAGCCCTTGATGTTCTGGTGGCGGTTGCTGCGCCAGAAGCGGTCGCCGACCCGGTCGAGCTCCTCCTGCATGAGCCCAGGCCCCCGGTCCGCCACCACGATCGTGCAGGTGTCGCCCTCCGAGGCCACGGCGACCGTGACCTCCTCGTCCTCCGGGGTGAACTTCAGCGCGTTGTCGATCACCGCGTCGAGCGCGCTGGAGAGCGCCACCGGGTCCGCCCAGGCCGTCACCGCCCTCCGCTCCCCGAGGAGCCGTACGCCCTTCTCGTCGGCGAGGGGCCGCCACGCGGCGATCCGCTCGGCCACCAGCGCGCCGATGTCGACGAGGCGCAGATCCGCGGCGGCGTGCTCGGCGAGCGCGAGGTCGAGGAGGTCGTCGAGGACCTGGGCGAGCCGCTTGCCCTCGGTACGGACGGAGGCGATCTCCTCGTTCCCCTCGGGGAGTTCGAGGGCGAGCAGCTCGATGCGGAGCAGCAGCGCGGAGAGCGGGTTGCGCAACTGGTGCGAGGCGTCGGCGACGAAGGCCCGCTGCTGCTCCAGGACGTCCTCGACGTTGTCGGCCATCTCGTTGAACGAGCGGGCCAGGCGGCGCAGTTCGGGCGGTCCTCCGGCCGCGGCGACCCGGGACTTCATCCGCCCGGTGGCGATGTCGTGGGTGACGGCGTCCAGGACGCGGACGGGCTTCAGCACCCAGCCGGTGAGCCGGAAGGCCGCGCCGATGGCGACCAGCATCGCCGCGAACTCCCCGGCCGCGATGATCAGCCAGCCGCTCAGGATCCGCGAGCGCAGCTGCCCGGTGGGCGAGTCGGTCACCACGACGGCGACGACGTCACCGTCCCGTACGACCGGTGACGCGATGGTGAGGCGGGCGTGCGGCTGCCACGGCCACACCTGGGGCGGGTCGTGGCTCCGGCGCCCGAGCAGGGCCTCGTTGAAAGCGCGGCGCCCCTCACCCTCGTAGGGGACGACCCAGTCCTCGGGCGCGGCGGCCATGGCCCGGTTGTCGCGGAAGAAGATGCCCGTACGGATGCCGTAGACGTCGTGGTAGCTGGCGAGTTCGCCGCGGAGCGTGGTGCGGCGCTCGTCGACGAAGGGTTCGGACTCGTTGACGAACTGGGCGAGCGCGGCGAACCGGGCCCCGTCGTCGAGCCGGTCGACGACCACGCGCTGCTGCTCGGCCGCGGCGAGGCTGGCGGCGAGCGGGAAGCCGAGGGCGAGGAGCACCCCGGCCATCAGGACGAGGAGGAGCGGAAGGAGGCGTGTGCGCACGAAGGACCCGGACGGCTAGGCGGCAGGGGCGACCAGGCGGTAGCCGACGCCGCGCACGGTCTCGATCAGGGCGGGCATGGCCAGCTTGGAGCGGAGCGAGGCCACGTGCACTTCGAGGGTGCGGCCGGTCCCTTCCCAGTTGGTGCGCCAGACCTCGCTGATGATCTGCTCGCGCCGGAAGACCACGCCGGGCCGCTGCGCGAGCAGGGCCAGCAGGTCGAACTCCTTGCGGGTGAGCGGCACGGCCGCGCCGTCGACGCTGACCCGCCGGGTGGGCAGCTCGATGACGACCGAGCCGAGCCGCAGCGCGGCGTCGTCACCGGCCGAGCCGGTCTCCTCGCCCACGCCGGTGCGCCGGCTGACGGCGTGGATCCGGGCGAGCAGCTCCCCGGTGTCGTACGGCTTGACCACGTAGTCGTCGGCCCCGAGGTTGAGGCCGTGTATCCGGGACCGTACGTCGGCACGCGCCGTCACCATGATCACCGGGGTGGTGGTGAGCTTCCGGATCCGGCCGCAGACCTGGTAGCCGTCCTGGTCGGGCAGACCGAGATCGAGCAGGATCACCCCGAAGGAAGGGCGCTCGCCGTGCGCGGCGGGCAGCACCGCCTGGAGGGCCTCCTCGCCGTTCCTGGCGTGCGTGACGGTGAAACCGTGCTTCGCCAGTACGGCGGACAGAGCCGCGGCCACGTGATCGTCGTCCTCGACGAGCAGGAGTCTCATGGCCCCCTCCGGTGGCTCGGTGATCGTGGGTGCGCCATCTCCTGATGGCAATCTGCATGGCTATCCGTGTACCTACGCATGAACGCCGATGGTCGCCGTCACAGTCAAGTCTCCCCCAGTTACGCAGCGGTTTCCGTTATGCACCCGGTACGCCACCGGGCGCCCCCTTCACGCAGCGTGTCCGGCCGAGGCCTTTTCGTTATCCTCAATTTCCGCTCAGATGTGATGACGGTCATCCTGCGGCGTGTCTAGTGTCCTCCCCAACCGAGGAGGACGGAGCAAAAGCCGATGAGCGGAGTGTCAGTGACCAAGGGCTCGGAAGACGCCATAGCGGCGGCCGGTGACCTGGTCGTGCTGTCCAACGTGAACAAGCACTTCGGCGCGCTGCATGTGCTCCAGGACATCGACCTGACCATCGCCCGTGGCGAGGTCGTGGTCGTGATCGGGCCTTCGGGTTCCGGCAAGTCCACACTGTGTCGCACCATCAACCGCCTGGAGACGATCGACTCCGGCGCCATCACGATCGACAACCGGCCGCTGCCCCAGGAGGGCAAGGAGCTGGCCCGGCTGCGCGCCGACGTCGGCATGGTCTTCCAGTCCTTCAATCTCTTCGCGCACAAGACTGTGCTCGAGAACGTGATGCTGGGTCAGGTGAAGGTCCGCAAGACGGCCAAGGCGGCCGCCGAGTCCAAGGCTCGCGCGCTGCTCGACCGGGTGGGTGTCGGCACCCAGGCGGACAAGTACCCGGCCCAGCTGTCGGGCGGTCAGCAGCAACGTGTCGCGATCGCGCGGGCGTTGGCGATGGACCCGAAGGTCATGCTCTTCGACGAGCCGACCTCGGCTCTCGACCCCGAGATGATCAACGAGGTTCTCGAGGTCATGCAGCAGCTGGCCCGGGACGGCATGACCATGGTCGTCGTGACCCACGAGATGGGGTTCGCGCGATCCGCCGCCAACCGCGTGGTGTTCATGGCGGACGGCAAGATCGTCGAGCAGGCCACGCCGGACGAGTTCTTCAGCAACCCGCGAAGCGACCGCGCCAAGGACTTCCTTTCGAAAATCCTGCACCACTGACGGCGGTCAGCCCCATGCTTCAACCTGCCGTTCAACAACCCACGAATCAAGGGATGTTCACCATGAAGCTCCGCAAGACCGCGGCCCTGGCCGTCGCCGTACTCGCGCTGACCGCGACCGCCTGTGGTGGCAAGGAGGGCTCGGCCGGCGACAAGCCCGCCGTGAAGCCCGGCGACTCGAACGCCCCGCAGCTCCCCAAGTACATCGTCGCCACCGATGTGAAGCTGGAGTCGCCGACCTTCAAGGAGGCGCAGAAGCGCGGCAAGCTGATCATCGGCTCCAAGGCCGACCAGCCGTACCTCGGCTTCGAGGACCAGGCGACCAAGGAGCGGTCCGGCTTCGACGTCGAGATCGCCAAGATGATCGCGGCGGAGCTCGGCTTCACCGAGGACAAGATCGAGTGGATGACCGTCGACTCGAAGTCCCGTGAGTCGACGATCTCGCTCGGCAAGATCGACTACTACGTGGGTACGTACACGATCAACGACAAGCGCAAGGCGCTCGTCGGCTTCGCGGGTCCGTACTACAAGGCCGGGGCCGACCTCCTGGTCCGCAAGGACGAGACCGCGATCACCGGTCCGGAGACCCTCAAGGGCAAGAAGGTCTGCTCCATCACGGGCTCGACCCCGCTGCAGGAGATCAAGAAGCCCCAGTACGGCGCCGAGACCACCGAGCTCGCGAAGTACTCGGACTGCGTGCAGCAGCTGCTCACCAAGCAGGTCGACGCGGTCACCACCGACGACGCGATCCTCAAGGGCTACGCCGCCGCCAACAAGGGCAAGCTCAAGGTCGTCGGCAAGCCGTTCACCGAGGAGCCCTACGGCGTCGGCCTGAACAAGGACGACAAGATCCTGCGCGACAAGATCAGCGACATCCTCGAGAAGAACATCAAGGACGGCACGTACAAGAAGATCTACGAGGCGACTCTGGGTCTCTCCGGCTCCTCGTACGTCGAGCCGCCGGCGCTCGTCCGCTACTGATCCTCCTCGAAGTCGAGCGCCCCGTACGGGAGTACGGAGTACGGGGCGCCGCTCACCCTGCCCTCAAGCCGCTGATACCGCCGACGCGGAGACCTCATGAACGTACTGCTCGACCATTTCCCGGAGTTCCGCGACGGATTCATAGGAACCGTGTCGATCACCGCCGTCAGCTCGGTCATCGCGCTGGTCCTCGGCATCGTCGTCGCCGGCTTCCGGGTCTCGCCCGTCCCTCCGTTGCGCTACTTCGGGACCGCCTGGGTCACGCTGCTGCGCAACACCCCCCTGACGCTGCTCTTCCTGATCTCGTTCTTCGTCGTCCCCGAGATCCTGTTCCCGGGTATGAGCCCGTTCGTGCTCGGCTCGCTCGCGCTCGGCTTCTACACCTCCGCGTTCGTCTGCGAGGCCGTCCGCTCCGGCATCAGCACGGTGCCGATCGGCCAGGCGGAGGCCGCCCGTTCGCTCGGCATGACGTTCTCGCAGACGCTTCGGATGATCGTGCTGCCGCAGGCCACCCGGACCGTACTGCCCCCGCTGAGCTCGATCTTCATCGCGCTCACCAAGAACTCGGCCATCGCGGGCGCCTTCAGTGTCACCGAACTCTTCGGCTGGCAGCAGCTGATGAGCGAGCAGGGCTACGCCATCGGCCCGATCTTCCTGTGGGTGGCCGCCGCGTACCTCGTCGTCACCTTCACCATCAGCGGGATCTTCCGTCTCCTTGAGCGCCGCATGGAGGTCGCCCGATGAGTGCCAGCGTTCTCTTCGACACCCCCGGCCCCAAGGCGCGTGTCCGCAACCGGATCTACGCCGTCGTGGGCACCCTCGCCATCATCGCGCTCCTCGCCGTCAGCGTGGTCCGGCTGGCCGACAAGGGGCACCTCGACCCGGCGATGTGGGACATCTTCAACTACGCGGGCATCCGGCAGAACATCGCCGACGCGCTCGTCGCCACCCTCAAGGCGTTCGGCCTCGCGGCCGTCGGCTCGCTCGTCCTCGGTGTGCTGCTGGCCGTGGCCCGGCTCTCCGACCACAAGCCGGTCCGCGTGGCGGCCACCGTCTTCATCGAGGTCTTCCGCTCCATCCCACTGTTGATCACGATCTTCGCGGTGTGGTTCGCCTTCCTGATCGACCATTCGCTGTGGGCGCTGGCCATCGGCCTGTCGATCTACAACGGCTGCGTCCAGGCCGAGGTGCTCCGCGCCGGCGTGAACGCCGTCCCGAAGGGGCAGCGCGAGGCCGCGTACGCCCTGGGCATGAGCAAGACGCAGGTCATGACGACGGTCCTGATGCCGCAGGCCGTCCGGGCGATGCTGCCGACGATCATCAGCCAGCTGGTGGTCACCCTGAAGGACACCTCGCTCGGCTTCGTGATCCTCTACCCCGAGCTGCTGTACTCGGCCCGACTGATCGCCTCCAACACGCAGGTCAACGGCCAGTACCCGTACGTGTCCACGATCGTGGTCTTCGGCGTCATCTACATCGCGCTGTGCCTGGCGCTCTCCGCGCTCGCCACCTGGATCGAGAAGCGGGGCCGCCGGTCCAAGACGGGCGTCCTCGCCCCGGCCGCCGCGGCCCAGGACGTCGTGCTCACGGCCGACCCCGGGAACTCCTTCGGCAACGGGGGCGACGGCGCGAACGGGTCCGGCATCTCGAAGAACTGACAGTATGTGACATCATCCGGGGGCAGTGGCGGTCGCGCCGCTGCCCCCGTCGCTTGACGCAAGCACCCGCAATGGGTTGCATACGTTCTGTGATCACGCACCGGGCTCGCGCCACACTTCGCTGTGCTACCCGCATGACCGAACGGCCTTCAGGAGCCGCGCCGTGGACCCGGTGATCATCGTCGGCGCGGGGCCCGTGGGCCTCGCGCTCTCCCTTGCCCTGGCCTCGCAGGGAGTACCCTCCGTCGTCCTCGACGAGGGCTCCGGCAAGGAGGATCCGCGCCCCGCCCGTACGGTCGTGCTGCGCGCGGACATGGCCGCGATGGTCGAACGCCTCGGCTGCGCCACGCTGCGTGACGAGGGGGTCCGCTGGGTCGGCTGGCGATCCGTGCGACGCAGGCAACAGATGAGGCACATCGAACTCAGTCTCGGTCTCGGCGACACGGAGAGCGACGGCGAGGGTCCGGCGGCTCCGCTGCACATCCCGCAGCACGCCCTCGCGCGTGGTCTGCGCGACGCGATCGCCGGACAGGAGCTGATCCAGCTCGTCACCGACGCCCGCCTCGACACGATCGAGCAGGACGCGAGCGGGGTCACGGCGCACACCCGCGGCTCCTCCGGAACCGGAGCGAGCGGTGGTACGAGCGGTACGAGCCGTACCAGCCGTACGAGTGGCAGCGGCGGCACCTGGTGGCGCGGGAGCCATCTGGTCGGCTGCGACGGCGCCCGTTCCACGGTCCGCAAGCTGCTCTCGATCCGCTTCCCCGGGCGTACGGCGGTGGAGCGGCACGCGGTGGCCGCCCTGCGTACCGAACTCCCATGGCCCGGCGAGGCCCTGTTGCACCGTCAGCCGCCGTGGCGGGGCGGCGGCGAGGAGGTCACGGCCCGCCCGCTGCCGGACGGAGTCTGGCGCATCGACTGGCTGCTGCCGCCTCGCGGCGACCTCGTCACCCCGGACGCCCTGGTCACCAAGATCCGCGACACCCTGGCCGGCTGGTGCGGTGGGGTGACTCCCCCGTACGAGTTGATCGACACCGGTGTCCACACGCTGCACCACCGGCTCGCGAAGCGCTGGCGTGTGGACCGGGTGTTCCTGGCGGGCGACGCGGCGCATCTGCTGGGCGCGGTGGGCACGCAGGGGCTCGACGAGGGGCTGCGGGACGCCGACAACCTGGCCTGGAAGCTCGCGTACGCCTGGCACCACGGGGCCTCGGACACGCTCCTCGACAGCTACCAGAGCGAGCGGCGGGCCGCCGTCGCCTCCCGGCTGCGCGCCGCCGACCAGTCGCTTCCGGTGCTCCGGGGCGGCGGGGGCCTGCGGACGTACCTGCCCGGCGGGTCCCGCAGCCACGACGTGCTGTTGACGGACGGTCATCTCGGACGCGGACCGCTGGGGGCGCCTCCCGCCTACCCGCACTCCCCCCTCGCACCCCAGGACGCCGGGGCGTCACGGAGCGTGGTGGGTACGGGGGCGGGTGCGCCGGTCGAGGACGTACGCGTGACGGCGCCGGACGGCACGACCGTACGGCTCCGGGACCGGCTCGGTCAGGGGCGGCTGCTCGTGGTCCTCGTCGCGCCCGGTACGGGGGTGTGGGACCGGCGGCACTGGGTGAGCGCGGGTGTGATGCCGCGGCTCGCAGAGGCCGTACGGGCGCTGCCGGTGAAGGCGGAACTGCTGGTGACGGAGGCGTACCCGGGCGCGGTCGCCCACACCGTCCTGCTGGTACGTCCGGACGGGCATCTGGTCGCCTCGTTCCCGGGGGTCCGGCCGGACGAGCTGTACGCGGCGGCCGACGCGACCCGGGGCGGCAAGGCGGAGCCCACGGGGAGCGGGGGGACCGAGGGCGCGCGGAGGGCCATCTCACGAGGGGCGACGCCGAGCGACCGTACTGCGGACATCAATTGACCCTCGCGGGCGCGCATGGTGTACTCCGGAGCGTGACCGACACCGATGTGCGCCTGTGGCGGAGGGTCCATATGGATCTTCTCCGTTTCGCGGGCTGCGTGTGTCGCCCGTCCTGCTGAATTCGCCCCTTCCTTCGCGTGCTCTCGGCCGCCGACCGGTGTCGGCGTGGCTGTCGCGCGTCTCTTCCGCGAACTTCCAGGACGGTTCTCCGTGCCCCAGCCTGCCTCCCCCTCCCCCGCCGTACCCTCCGCCGTGCCTTCCGTCGTCCGTTCGGCCGCCGCGCCGACGGCGGCGGACCTGCTGGACTTCGTCCGTCGGACGGCGTCGGACGACGAACTGATCGACTCCCTTCCCCTCGATCCCGAGGGCCGTACGTGGGTGCGGCTCGACGGCCCCGGCGGCAGCGAGGCCTGGCTGATCGGCTGGCCGCCCGGCACGGGCACGGGCTGGCACGACCATGCCGAGTCGCACGGCGCGTTCACCACCGCGCGCGGCGCGCTGCGGGAGAGCTCCCTCGCGGTGCGACTGCCGTCCGGCGGCTGGAAGACCCTGGAGCTGGCCGACGGCGTCGACCGGGAGCGGCGCCTGCCGGCCGGCAAGGGGCGCGCGTTCGGGCAGCACCATGTGCACGAGGTGCTGAACGACTCCGCCGACACGCACGCCGTGTCGGTCCACGCGTACTATCCGCCGCTCCCGTTGATCCGGCGCTTCAGCCGGTCGGGCGCGGTACTCCGTCTTGAGCAGGTCGAGCGTCCGGAGGACTGGCAGTGAGTGAGCAGCGGGCAGACGAGCGGGTGGGGATCGACGAGCTTCTCGAGCGGGTCAGGTCGGGGATCGACCGGATCGAGGCCCGGGCGGCCCATGAGGTGTACGAGGCGGGTGACGCGCTGCTGGTCGACACCCGGTACGCGGCGCTGCGCGAGCGGGACGGGCTGGTTCCGGGCGCGTTGATCGTGGAGCGCAATGAACTGGAGTGGCGGCTCGACCCGTTGGGCAGCCACCGCGCGCCGGAGGCTGACAGCCACGACCTGCGGGTGGTGGTCTTCTGCAACGAGGGGTACGCGTCCTCGCTGGCGGTGGCGTCGCTGCGGCAGTTGGGGTTGCACCGGGCGACGGATGTGATCGGCGGCTTCCAGGCGTGGAAGGCGGCAGGCCTGCCGGTTCTGCCGCCGGGGCCACCAGGCACGCCTGCGTAGCGGGTACGCGCACCCCGCCCCGCATGGGGCCGCGCTGCACGGAGCCGCGGCTGCACGGGGCCGCCCCCGCCCTCGGCGGCCGCCCGGTCCTCGGGTCAGAAGGGCTCGTCCAGGCCCTCCGTGTCCTCGCCCTCGGCCTCCAGGGCCTGGCGGACGACCCTGAGGGCCATGCCCTCGGGGTAGCCCTTGCGGGCGAGCATGCCGGCGAGGCGGCGCAGCCGGCGGTCCCGGTCGAGGCCGCGGGTGGCGCGGAGCTTGCGGTCGACGAGCTCGCGCGCCGTGATCTCCTCCTGCTCGGAGTCCAGTTGGCCGACGGCGTCCTGGATGAGCGAGGGGTCGACGCCCTTGGTGCGCAGTTCGCGGGCGAGGGCCCGGCGGGCGAGTCCACGCCCATGGTGCCGCGACTCCACCCAGGCGTCGGCGAAGGCGGCGTCGTCGATCAGCCCGACGTCCTCGAAGCGGGAGAGGACCTCTTCGGCGACCTCGTCGGGGATCTCGCGCTTGCGCAGGGCATCGGCGAGTTGTTTGCGCGTACGGGGGGTCCCGGTGAGCAGGCGCAGGCAGATCGCCCGCGCCCGCTCAGCCGGATCCTGGGGCGACAGCTCCTTCTCGGCCCTCGACGAGTCGGGGCTGTCGCCCGGCCATTCGGTGCGACCGGTCACTGGCTCAGCTCTTGGCCGCCGGGGCCTTGGTCGCCTTGGTGGCCTTGGCCGCCGGGGCGGTCTTGGCCGCGTCGTCCGTCGCGGTGGCGGTGGCCGCCTCCGCGCCGTCCGTGGTCTCCTCGGCCGGGGCGGCACCCGGCCGGACGCCGACGCCCAGCTTCTCCTTGATCTTCCGCTCGATCTCGTCGGCGAGGTCGGGGTTGTCCTTCAGGAAGTTGCGGGCGTTCTCCTTGCCCTGGCCGAGCTGGTCGCCCTCGTACGTGTACCAGGCGCCGGCCTTGCGGACGAAGCCGTGCTCCACGCCCATGTCGATCAGGCCGCCCTCGCGGCTGATGCCCTGGCCGTAGAGGATGTCGAACTCGGCCTGCTTGAACGGCGGCGCGACCTTGTTCTTGACGACCTTGACGCGGGTGCGGTTGCCGACGGCGTCGGTGCCGTCCTTGAGGGTCTCGATACGACGGATGTCGAGGCGCACCGAGGCGTAGAACTTCAGGGCGCGGCCACCGGTCGTGGTCTCCGGCGAGCCGAACATGACGCCGATCTTCTCGCGGAGCTGGTTGATGAAGATCGCGGTGGTCTTGGACTGGTTGAGCGCGCTGGTGATCTTCCGGAGGGCCTGACTCATCAGTCGGGCCTGGAGACCCACGTGCGAGTCGCCCATCTCGCCCTCGATCTCCGCGCGCGGGACGAGCGCGGCGACGGAGTCGATGACGATCAGGTCGAGGGCGCCGGAGCGGACCAGCATGTCGACGATCTCGAGGGCCTGCTCGCCGTTGTCCGGCTGGGACAGGATGAGGTTGTCGATGTCGACGCCGAGCTTCTTGGCGTACTCGGGGTCGAGGGCGTGCTCGGCGTCCACGAAGGCGACCTGGCCGCCGGCCTTCTGGGCGTTGGCGACGGCGTGCAGCGTGAGGGTCGTCTTACCGGAGGACTCCGGGCCGTAGATCTCCACGACACGGCCGCGGGGCAGGCCGCCGACGCCGAGCGCGATGTCGAGGGCGGTCGAGCCGGTGGAGATCACCTCGATCGGCTCCTGGGTGCGGTCGCCCATGCGCATCACGGCACCCTTGCCGAATTGCCGTTCAATCTGCGCGAGTGCGGCTTCGAGTGCCTTCTCGCGGTCGGTACCTGCCATGGGTTCCACCCGGTTTGCTTGAGTCGATCGCTTCATGTGAAAGACGCTAACCCCTGCCACTGACAATGGGCTCCGACGTCCCTCCGACCTGTGGATAACTCGCCCACAACCCCGCGACTCCAAGGGCCGGAATCCCATAAGAATGGATGTTCGATTTTGGTGTCAAGCGCACCACGCGGGCTCACGGCCACCGTCTGCGGCGCCCCGGCCTAGGGTGGAGGGAGTGCTGGAACGCCCCGGAAAGGTGGGTCCGATCGTGCGGCCGAGCGAGATCACCGAGGTCCTGAACCGTCCGACCAGCCAGGAGCTGCTGGCCCGCGACGTCACCAGGCTGGCCTACGTCGCCGAGGACGGCACTCCGCGGGCGATCCCGATCGCCTTCGCCTGGAACGGCACGGAGATCGTCATGTGCACACCGCCCAACGCCCCCAAGCTGGCGGCCCTGCGCGTCAACCCGGCGGTCGCCCTGACGATCGACACCGAGGCCCACCCGCCGATGATCCTGCTGGTCCGCGGCCGGGCCGAACTGGACCCCGTCGACGGCATCCCGGACGAGTTCCTCCAGGCCAACACCTCGTACGAGATGACGCCCGAGCAGCGGGTCACCTGGGAGGCCGAGGTCCGTTCCCTCTACGCCGACGGCATGGTGCGGATCGTCGTGACCCCGACCTGGGCGAAGCTGATCGACTTCGAGACGACCCTGCCGACCGCGGTCGAGGAGCTCGTACGCGCGCGTGAGGAGCGTCGACGCGCCTGAACGGCCCCGCACCGCGCCCGCCTATCCTTCCTGACATGGCCCTCCCCTTCCGCGTCCGCGGCGGCGGCATGCCCCCGCGGGCCGCCGATGCCGTCGTGGCCCTGGTCGTCACCCTCGTCGTGACCGTCTGGACGCTGCTGTCCGCGCGGAACGTGGACGAGCCGGTGGCCAGGACGGTCGTCGCCTGGGCGCTGATTGCGGTCGGCTGCGGGGCACTCGCCTTCCGGCGGCGGGCTCCCGTCGCCGTGGCCGTCGTGACCCTGATCGCCTGTGTCGTCTACTACCCGGTGTCGGCGCAGGACGGGCCCCTGATGATCACCTTCGCCCTCGCGCTGTACACCACGGCGGCGGAGGGCCGGTTCGTCGCGGCCGTCGCGCTGGCCGCCGTGACGCTGCTCGCGGTCGGCCTCGGCGAGTTCCGGCAGGAGGGCGGCCGGCGGCAGATCGACGACACCTCGCTCGCGATGCTGTCCGGCTGGCTGATCAGTCTCGTCGCCGTGGGCCGCGCCCAGCGGACCCGGATCGCCTATCTCCACGAAGTGGAGCAGCGGGCGCTCGCCGCCGAGCGGGAGCAGGAGGCGCGGGCCCGGCAGAGCGCCACGGAGGAGCGGCTGCGGATCGCCCGGGAGCTGCACGACGTGCTCGGCCACAGCGTCTCGCTGATCAACGTGCAGTCGGGGGCGGTCCTGCACCGGCTGAGCAAGAAACCGGAGCCCGAGATCGCGCTGGCCGCGGCCGAGGAGGCGCTCCAGGCGGTCAAGGCCACCAGCAAGGACGCGCTGCGCGAGCTGCGCGCCACGCTCGGGGTGCTGCGCCAGGCCGACGAGGCCGCGCCGACGGGCCCGACCTCCGGACTCGCCCTGCTCGGGGAGCTGGTCGAGCGGGCCAGGAGCACGGGCCTCGACGTCCGCACGGAGCTGACGGGCACTCCCGTACCGCTGGCGCCTCCGGTCGATCTCGCCGCGTACCGGATCGTCCAGGAGTCGCTGACCAACGTGACCCGGCACTCGGGTGCCCGTACCGCCACGATCGCCCTCGACTGGCGCGCCGACGAGCTGCGGCTGCGCATCGAGGACGACGGCGAGGGGGCTCCCGAGGAGCTGCCGCTGGGCAGCGGCATCCGGGGCATGGCCGAGCGGGCCCGGGCCTTCGGCGGCGAACTGACCGCGCACAGCACGCCCGAGGGCTTCCGGGTGGACGCCCGTCTTCCGCTCGCCGCACCCGCGTCGACGACCACCACGTCCGAGGGGGACCCCCGATGATCCGCGTCGTACTCGCCGACGACCAGACCCTGGTCCGGGCCGGGTTCCGCTCGATCCTGGCCGACGAGGACGACATCGAGGTGGTCGGGGAGGCCGGGGACGGGGAGCAGGCGATCGCGCTCGCCCGCGAACTGCGCCCGGACGTGGTCCTGATGGACATCAGGATGCCCGTGCTCGACGGCCTGGAGGCCACCCGCCGGATCACCTCCGACGCCCGTCTCGAAGGGGTCCGGGTCGTCATCCTGACCACCTTCGACATCGACGACCACGTGTACGGGGCGCTGCGCGCCGGGGCGAGCGGCTTCCTCGTCAAGGACACCGAGCCGATGGAGCTGCTGCACGGGGTACGGGTGGTGGCGCGCGGCGACGCGCTGATCGCCCCGGCCGTGACCCGCCGGCTGATCGCGGAGTTCGCGAGCCGCTCGAGGCAGCCGGATCCCAGCCCGCGCCTGAACGCCCTGACCGAACGGGAGCGCGAGGTGATGGGCCTGGTGGGGGCGGGGCTCTCCAACGACGAGATCGCCCAGCGCCTGGTCCTCTCCCCGGCGACCGCGAAGACGCACGTCAGCCGGATCATGACCAAGCTGGACGTCCGGGACCGGGCGCAGCTGGTGATCCTCGCGTACGAGTCGGGGATGATCACGCCCGGCTGGCTGGGCTGACACCCGGCCGACGTCCCCTAGGGGGCACACGCGCGTGGACGCAACTCCTGGGGTACGCGCGCGTGGGGCGGCGCAACCGCGGGGGTACGGCCACTGACCACCGCCGGGCGACGCGGGCCCCGTAGCCGTACGCCGACGCTGGCTGCGTGAACCCAGACGTCCTCGATCTCGCCCGGCTGCAGTTCGCCCTCACGGCGGGCGGCCACTTCCTCTTCGTCGCGCTGACACTGGGGCTCGCGACCGTGGTCGCCGTCGTGCAGACGGTGGCGACGATCGGACGGAAGCCCGTGCACGCGCGCATGGTCCGCTACTGGGGCCAGCTGTACGTGATCAACTACGCGGTCGGGATCGTCACCGGCATCGTGATGGAGTTCCAGTTCGGAATGAGCTGGAGCGGGCTGACGCACTACGCGGGCAATGTCTTCGGCGCCTCGCTCGCGGTCGAGACGATCGTCGCGTTCTTCGTCGAGTCGACCTTCCTCGGGCTGTGGATCTTCGGCTGGCACCGCTTCAACCGGTGGGTCCATCTGGCGATGATCTGGACCGTCACGCTGACCGCGTACCTCTCGGCGTACTGGATCCTCGTCTCCAACGGCTTCCTCAACCACCCGGTCGGGTACCGCGTGGCCGAGGGCGGCGACATGCTCGTCCTGGACGACCCGGTCGCCGTGCTGACCAACCCCTCGGCGCTGCTCGCCTTCGGGCACATTCTCGCCGGAGCACTGCTCACGGCCGGCTTCTTCGTGGCCGGCGTCAGCGCGTACCACCTCTTCCGGCGGACGCCCGAGTGGGAGTTCTTCGGCCGGAGCCTGCGGATCGGGGTTTTCCTCTCGTTCCCCGCGCTGATGGTCACGGCCGTCTTCGGCGGCGTCCAGTTGGCCACGCTGAGCACCTTCCAGCCCATGAAGTCCGCCGTGTTCAGTCAGAAGACCGCCGAAATCGCGCGGATCCAGGCGGACATGGTCGCCCGGTTCGGCCCCGGCGACTACGTCCCCTCCGAGGCGTGGACCCGCGGCGGCGGGCTGATCATGCTCATCTGCTTCGCCCTGATGATGTACTTCACCTTCGCCGGCGTGATCCTGGCCTGCTTCAGGACGGTCGTCTTCCGCTTCCGGCTCTGGCATCTGGCCCTCATGGCCGCCGTACCGCTGCCCTACCTCGCGATGATCAGCGGCTGGGTGTTCCGCGAGGCGGGCCGCCAGCCCTGGGTCGTGTACGGCCTGTTGAAGACCGAGGACGCGGTCTCCGACCTCTCCCCCGGCGCCATGCGCGCCTCGCTGATCGTCTTCACCACCCTCTTCGGGCTGCTCGTCGTCCTCAACGCCTGGCTGCTCGCCCGGACCGCCCGCCGGGGCCCGGTCGACGCCGGTCTCGGCCACGACGACCGGGACGGACGCGAGGACGGACGCGGGACCGAATCCGGCGGAGGCCCCGACGACGGGCCCGAAGACCCCGCCGACTCCCTGCCCGCCACGAGCTACTGAGGAGCCCGGCCGTGGAAACCCTCGCCATCGCACTGCTCGCCTTCTTCGCCACCGGCTACTTCGTGCTCGCGGGCGCCGACATCGGAACCGGGATGCTCAGCCCGTACCTCGGGCGCACCGACCGCGAACGCCGGCTCGTCATCGCCTCCTTCGCGCCCTTCTTCCTGGGCAACGAGGTGTGGCTGATCGCCACAGCGGGCGTGCTCGTCGGCTGCTTCCCCGACGTCGAAGGGGAGCTGCTGACCGGCCAGTTCACGGTCCTCGTCCCCCTGCTGACCGGCTGGATCGTCCGTGACCTCGGGCTGTGGTCGCGCGGCCGTGGACCGGGACGGCGCTGGCGGGCGGCCTGCGACGGCGCGGTGGTGTGCGGCAGTTGGACGGTCGCCCTGTCCTGGGGATGGCTGCTGGCCGCGCCGCTGACCGGTGCGCCGTACGAGCGGGCCGGCGGCGTGACCGCGGTCCTCGTCGCCCTCGCCACGGCCGCCCTGTTCGCGGCGCACGGGCTCGGCTTCGCCGCGCTCCGGCTGACGGGTCTGCCGTACGAACGCGCCCGGCTGCTCGTCGGCCGGACCGGGCGGTGGCAGTCCTTCGCGCTCACCGCCGCCCTGCTCGGCGCCCTGCCTCTGCTGGCCGGGAGCGCCCTCCCGCTGACCGAGCGGGCCGCGGACGGCGCCACGCTCACCCTGCTCGTGCCCGCGCTGCTCGTCGTCACCCCGCTCCTCGTCGCCGCACAGGTGTGGACCTGGCGGACCTTCCGGCACCGGGTGACCCGTCCCTCGTACCTGTAACTCCCAGAAGGGGAAACAATCATGACCGTCACGCGGGACACCGATCCCACGACGAAACCACCGACCCGGCGGGGCAGCGTCTTCGAGCGCCTGGCCGGCTTCTCGTACCGCCACCGCTGGTCCGCCGTGCTGCTGTGGATCGTCGTGGTGGTCGCCGCGACCGGCGCCTCGACGGCGGTCGGGAGCGCGTACCACAACGACTTCTCGCTGCCCGGCACCGATTCGCAGGCGGCCAGGACCGTCCTGGAACGGCACGGCTCCGACCAGGCCACGGACGCCACCCTGCAGATCGTCGTCAAGGACGAGCGGGGCGTCCGGGAGAAAACCGTCCACGCGCGCGTGGAGGGACTGCTCGACACGGTCGAGGGCCTCCCCGGCGTGACGGACGTCCGCAGCCCGTACGAGGAGAGGGCGGCGGTCTCCGGTGAAGGCACCGTCGCCTACGCCACCGTCACCCTCGACGGCGCGGCGGAGAACACCGACCGCACCGAGGTCCTGAAGATCATCGACACCGTGCGGGCGGCGCAGGGCGACGGGCTGACCGCCGCCGTCGGCGGTGACGCGGCCCGCGGCGCCGAGGAGGGCGGCGGCGGTCCGGCCGAGGGCGCGGGCATGCTGGGGGCCCTGGTGATCCTGGTCTTCCTGTTCGGGTCCCTGGTCGCGGCGAGCCTGCCCGTGGTCACCGCGCTCTTCGCGGTCGGCAGCTCCATCGGGCTGATCGCACTCGCCTCGCACCTCGCGGACGTCGCGGACTTCACCCCGCCCATCATGATGCTGGTCGGCCTCGGGGTCGGCATCGACTACGCGCTGCTGATCTTCTCCCGCCACCGCACCGAACTGCTCCACGGCGCCGCTCCCGAGCAGGCCGCCAGGACCGCGCTCGACGCGGCGGGACGCACGGTCTTCTTCGCCGGCTGCACGGTGATCATCGCGCTGATGGGTCTGGTCGTGCTCGGTCTCGGCTCGCTGCAGGGCGTGGCGCTCGCCGTCGCGCTGACCGTCCTCGTCACGATGGCCGCCTCGCTCACCTTGCTCCCGGCACTGCTCGCCCTCTTCGGCCGGCGCATCCAGCGCCAGGTCACCCGGCGGGCCGCGAAGGCGAAGCGCCCGGAGGGCGCCCGGTGGCGCGGCTGGGCGACGACCGTGCAGAAGCGGCCGTGGGCGGCGCTGCTGGTCTCCGTGGTGGCCCTGGGCGCGCTCGCCGCGCCCGCGCTCGACATGCGGCTAGGCTTCGCCGACGCGGGCAACGACGCCCCGGCGAAGTCCAGCAGGCAGGCGTACGACCTGCTGGCCGAGGGCTTCGGGCCCGGCTTCAACGGGCCGCTGATCGTCGTCGCGGACGGCGGCGGGGAGCGCGCCGCGGTCGCTCTGCGTCAGGCCCTGGAGAACACCGCCGGCATCGCGGCGGCGACCGGGCCGATCCCGACGCGGGACGCCGCCGTCTCGACCGTCATCGCCTTCCCCGCGTCGGCGCCCCAGGCCGAGGCGACCTCGGAGCTCGTCGACCGGCTGCGCTCCGAGGTCCTGCCGCCGGTGGAGCGGGCGACCGGCGCCGATCTGCTGGTCGGCGGACCGACGGCGGCGACCGAGGACTTCGCCGCCACGGTCGCGGACCGGATGCCGCTCTTCGTCGCCGTCGTCGTCGGCCTCTCCATGGTCCTGCTGCTCCTCGTCTTCCGGTCCGTGCTGATCCCGGTCAAGGCGGCGCTGCTCAATCTGGTGAGCATCGGAGCGGCCCTCGGGGTGATCACCCTGGTCTTCCAGCACGGCTGGTTCGGGGTGCAGCCCGGCCCGATCGAGGCGTTCATCCCGGTGATGATCTTCGCGATCGTCTTCGGTCTGTCGATGGATTACGAGGTCTTCCTGCTCTCCCGGATCCACGAGGAGTGGGAGCGCACCCAGGACCCGCAGGGCGCGGTGCGGGAGGGTCTCGCGTCGACCGGAAGGGTCATCACGGCCGCCGCGGCGATCATGATCGTGGTGTTCTCGGCCTTCGTCCTCAGCCCCGACCGGATGCTCCAGCAGTTCGGGCTCGGCCTGGCCGTGGCGATCCTCCTTGACGCGGTGGTCATCCGCTGCCTGATCGTGCCCGCGGTGATGCAGCTGCTCGGCCGGCGCGCGTGGTGGCTCC
This sequence comes from Streptomyces sp. NPDC026092, assembly GCF_040638605.1. Classification (NCBI taxonomy): domain Bacteria; kingdom Bacillati; phylum Actinomycetota; class Actinomycetes; order Kitasatosporales; family Streptomycetaceae; genus Streptomyces; species Streptomyces sp. NPDC026092. The sequence continues at coordinate 29,146 of NZ_JBEZYN010000013.1, read as the reverse complement.
CGGCCCCGCTGGCGCGGGTCCTGCCGAAGGTCCGGCTGGAACGCGACTGACGCCGCCGCGCGGGCTGCTCAGGGTTGGGTGCCGTCCTCCCCGGACGGCGCCCGGCCCTGCTCCTTCTTGTGGTGCAGCGCCTTCTGGAGCCGGGCGACGACGGCCTCGCCGTAGCGCCGGTGGCCGTGCACGCGCGGGTCGTCGGTCACGTCGTACCGCTTCACATAGGCGCCCAGGAAGGCCTGCAGGGTGGCGACGGCCGGGATCGCGATCAGCGCGCCGACCGCGCCGAGCAGCGCCGTGCCGGCGATCACCGAGCCGAACGCGACGGCCGGGTGGATGTCCACCGTCTTGGACGTCAGCTTCGGCTGCAGGACGTAGTTCTCGAACTGCTGGTAGACCACGACGAAGGCCAGCACCCACAGTGCGTACCAGGGGTTCACGGTGAACGCGATCAGCATGGGCAGCGCGCCCGCCAGGTACGTGCCGATGGTGGGGATGAACTGCGAGACCAGGCCCACCCAGACCGCGAGCGCCGGGGCGTACGGCACGCCCAGGATCTCCAGCAGGATGAAGTGCGCGACGCCGGAGATCAGGGCCATCAGGCCGCGCGAGTACAGATAGCCGCCGGTCTTGTCGACGGCGATCTCCCAGGCCCGCAGGACCTCGGTCTGGCGGGCCGGGGGCAGAACGGAGCAGAGCGCGCGGCGCAGCCGGGGCCCGTCGGCGGCGAAGTAGAACGAGAACAGGAAGATCGTCAGCACCTTGAACAGGCCGCCGAGGACCGTGGCCGAGACGTCCAGGACGCCGCTCGCGCTGTTCTGCACGTACTTCTGGAGCCAGTCGGAGCGCAGGAGGCTGTCCTGGACCTCGACGCGGGACAGCTCGGTGTGGAACGTCTGGTTGATCCAGTTGATCAGTGAGTCGAGGTACTGGGGGAAGTTCTCGACCATGTCGACGATCTGGCCCGCGAGCATCGAGCCGAGCAGGACGACGAAGCCCACGCCGAAGACCATCACGGCGAGGAAGACGAGGAACGTGGCGAGTCCTCGCCGCATGCCCCGGGCGGCCATCCTTCCGACGGCCGGTTCGATGGCGAGGGCCAGGAAGAACGCGACGACGATGTTCACGAGCAGCCCGATGAGCTGGTGGAACGCCCAGCTGCCCAGCTGGAAGCAGGCGTAGAGCGCGAGGGCGAGCACCATGGCCCGGGGCAGCCAGCGAGGCATCCGGGCGTGCGGCCCGGCCTTCACTCCCTCTCCCGGCCCACCGGAGCCGGCCCCGGCTCCGGCCGGGGACGTCACGGGCCCGCTCCCGGGGGTCGGGATGCCGCCCCGGGCCGGCGCGGGCACGGAGCCGGAGGTGGCGGGCCTGGATCCGGGGCTCGCCGGCCCCGACGTCTCGGAGCCCGGGATCGCGGACCCGGACGTCCCCCCGGAGGCTCTGCCCGCGGCCGACCGCCCCTCCGACCGCGCTCCCGGGGTGCGCCCGGTCAGAGCCTGGTCGAGGTTCCCGTCGGCGGTCGTCTTGCCGGTCTCGTTGCCGGTCGCGTCGGTGTCGTCAGTCGGAGCCACCCCGCCAGTCTCGCGCACCGCGCCGACATTCCGTCCCCGCCGGGCCCGTCGCGTGGCCGGTCACCGCGTGGCCGGTCGCGATCAGCGCCTGTCGGCCGGTACGTCCATGGCGGCGCAGACCGCCCGCCACACGTCCTTCGCCTCCCACCCGGCGTCCAGTGCCTCGTGCACCGTACGGCCGCCCAGTTCGGACATCACATGGTCCCGTGCGAAGGATTCGGCGTAGGACCCGCCGAAGTGGTCCGCCATCCGCTCCCAGAAAATCGTCAACCGCATGAACCCAGTATCCCGCCCCCAAGAGTGCAGCCCGGTCGGTAAGCCTTGTCACACGTCCCGGGCGGCCTACGGTCGGAACCATGGCTGGAACTCCTCTCGCGGCTCCGCATCCGACTCCACGCGCGCGTGCCGAACAGTTCGTCTGGCTGACGGCCCGCGTGCTCGAACAGCGCCGGTTCGCCTACCACTTCCTGCGCGGCGGCGCGGAACCCGTCGAGGTGGCGCTCGCGGCGTACCTCAACGAGGACGGCGGCTACGGCCACGCCCTCGAACCGGATCTGCGCGGCCCGGTCAGCCAGCCGCTGCACACCGGGCACGCGCTGCGGGTCCTGGACTCCGTCGGCCGCTGCGGCGGGCTGCGGATCGAGCGGATCTGCCGCTACCTCACCGAGGTGTCCACGCTCGACGGGGCGCTGCCCGCCGTCCACCCGTCCCAGCGCGGCTACCCCGCCGCGCCGTTCGTGCCGATCGTCGACGACCCGCCCAGCGCGCTGCTCTCCACCGGCCCGGTGGTCGGCCTCCTCCACCGCAACCAGGTGTGGCACGCGTGGCTCTTCCGGGCGACCGAGTTCTGTTGGTCGGCCGTCGAGTCGCTGGAGAAGTCGCACCCGTACGAGATCGAGGCCGCCGTCGCCTTCCTGGACGGGGTCCCGGACCGGTCGCGGGCGCAGGCGGTCGCCGACCGCCTCGGCCGCCTGGTGCGGGAGCAGGGGCTCGCGGTCCTGGATCCGGGGCGGCTCGACGACTTCCCGGTGGCGCCGGGGTACGCGCCGGAGGAGCACCACTTCCCGTACGACTACGCGCGCGTGCCGGACTCGCTCGCCCGGCGCTGGTTCACGGACGAGGAGATGGCCCGCTCGCTCGACCACCTGACGGCGGCCCAGCAGGAGGACGGCGGCTGGCCGGTCACCTGGCGCCAGTGGGCCCCCGGCACGGCGCTGGAAGCCCGCCCGATCGTGACGATCGAGGCGCTGCGAACACTGCGCGCCCACGGCCGCCCGATCGACTGACGCAAGGCGGCCCGGCCGGTCCGTCTATGCCTCCCGGGCCTCGCGCAGCAGCAGCGCCACGAGGGCGTGTGAGCCCGCTAGCCGCCCAGGGCTCGTACGCCCGCCGTGACGACGACGGCCGCGCCGACGACCACCAGGAAGGGGGCGCGCAGGACCAGGGCGACGGCCGCCGCGGCCACACCGGCCGCGCGGGCGTCCAGGGCGAGTCCGGAACCCTCCCCGAAGGTCTGCTGGGCGGTCAGCGCCGCGAGCAGGGCGACCGGCAGCAGGGCCGCCAGGCGTTGGACGAGCGGTCGTTCCAGCGCGCCCGCCGGCACCAGGAGCCCGAGCAGCTTGACGAGGTAGCAGCCGACGACCGTGAGGCCGATCGCGATCCAGACGGTCATCGGTCGCCCTCCTTGTCCTTCGCACCCGTCTCCGCGGCACGGCCGCCCGTGCCCGTCCCGTCGGCCAGGCGACGGCCCCGCAGCCACAGCACCGCGGGGGCGGCGAGCGCCGCCGCGAGGACGGGGACGCCGGCCGGCAGCACGGGCAGCAGCCCGAGGCCGAGCACGACCGCGAGGGCCGCCGTGTACAGCTCCGTGGCCGTCTTCAGCATGGGCGCGAGGAGCGCGAGGAAGACGGCGGGTCCCGCCGCGTCCAGGCCCCAGGCCTTGGTGTCGCCGATGGCCTCCGCGCCGAGGGCGCCGAGGAGCGTGGTCAGGTTCCACAGGACGTAGAGCGTGAGTCCGGTGACGGTGAACCCGATCCGCGCGGCCCGCCGCGTCGGCTGCGCCAGCGCCACGGCGGCCGTCTCGTCGATGACCCACTGCGCGGCGAAGGGCCTGACGGGGCGCGGCAGCGCGAGCAGCTGGGACAGGCGCAGCCCGTAGAAGGCGTTGCGGGTGCCGAGGAAGAAGGCTCCGGCCGCGGCCGTGAACGGGTTCCCGCCCGCCGCGAGCGCTCCCACCAGCGCGAACTGCGAGGCGCCGGTGAAGACCAGCAGGCTGAGCGCGCAGGTCTGGAGCAGGGTGAGTCCGGATCCTGCGGAGGTCACGCCGAAGGCGAAGCCGGAGAGGCCGACGGCGATCCCGACGCCGAGCGCGTCGCGCACGACCGCCGAGTCCGCCTTGGTCGACTCCCGTATGACTGGGGGTGCTGTCTGTTCTGCCACGTCAACGACGGTACGGGCCCGTCCGCGCGCGGTCTTGTACGTTCTTGCGCCGACGCCCCGCCAAGGACGCCCGGGACCCCGCCGCGGACGCCCCGCCCCGCGACCCCGCGCGTGCCCCGCTACGACGCGCGCGAGCGCTGGTACGCGCCGGGCGGCACCCCCACGCTCCGTGCGAAGTGCCGACTGAGGTGGGACTGGTCGGTGAAGCCGACGGCGGCGGCCGTCTCGGCCGGCGCCGTCCCCATCTCGAGGAGCCGCCGGGCCCGCCGGACGCGCGCGTCGGTGAGCCAGGTGTGCGGCGGCATCCCGTACGCCTCCCGGAAGGCCCGCAGCAGGGCGAAGGGGCTGGTGCCGAGGTCGGCGGCGAGGCGCTCCAGGGTCGGCGGGTCGGTCATCCGCTCCTCCAGGACGGCACGCGCGCGTGCCGCGTTCCTGGCGCCCGCCGAGCGGGGGGCGAGCGGCGCGATCCGGCCCCCGTGACTGCGCAGCATCCTCGCCGTCACCAAGCGCAGCAGGCTGTCGGCGGCCAGTGCGTTGCCCTCCTCGGCGGCGCGGTGGACACCGATGACGAGCTGGGCGGCGTACGGATCGTCCACGACCGGGTCGGTGAAACCCACGTCGCCGCGCAGCGCGATCGTGTCGGCGGCGATGGAGCGGATCAGCGCGGCGTCGGGGTAGATCGTGCGGTACGTCCACCCCTCGGGCACGCCCGCGTGCCCGGTGTGCGGGGTGTCGGGGTTGACCAGGGCGATCTGCCCCGGACCCGCGTACACCAGGTCGTCGCGGTAGTGGAAGGCCTCCACGCCGTCGGTGATCGCGGCGAAGACGAAGGTCTCGTGCGTGTGCCGGGCGAAGGCCTTCTCCACGTAGTGGGCGTGCAGCAGATCGACGCCGGGCAGCTCCGCGTACCGCCAGTACCGTGCCCGTTCGCCTGTCGCCATGTCCCCATTCTGCGTCACCGAGCGGCCCCGCCACGAGCCGGTTTCCCCAGGTCCGGGCGGTTGTCAGTGGCTGGGTGCACGATGGGGGGCATGGTCAGGTCCGCGCTCGACTCGTTCTCCCCCGCGACCCGTGGTTGGTTCACCGGGGCCTTCCACGCGCCCACGGCCGCGCAGGAGGGCGCCTGGCAGGCCATCGGCGCGGGCTCGGACGTGCTCGTCGTCGCCCCGACGGGCTCGGGCAAGACGCTCGCCGCCTTCCTCGCCTCCCTGGACCGGCTGGCGTCGACCCCGCCGCCGGCCGACCCCAAGAAGCGCTGCCGCGTCCTGTACGTCTCGCCGCTGAAGGCCCTGGCCGTCGACGTCGAGCGCAATCTGCGGTCCCCGCTGACCGGCATCCGCCAGGAGTCGGTACGCCTCGGCCTGCCCGAGCCGGACATCAAGGTCGGCATCCGCTCCGGGGACACGCCTCCCGCCGAGCGCCGCGCGCTCGCCACGAAGCCGCCGGACATCCTGATCACTACCCCCGAGTCGCTCTTCCTGATGCTGACCTCCGCCACCCGGGACGCGCTCGCCGGGATCGAGACGGTCATCCTGGACGAGGTCCACGCCGTCGCCGGGACGAAGCGCGGCGCGCACCTCGCGCTGTCCCTGGAACGGCTCGACGAGCTGCTGCCGCGCCCGGCCCGCCGCATCGGCCTGTCGGCGACGGTCCGCCCGGTGGACGAGGTGGCCCGCTATCTCTCCCCGCAGCGCAAGGTGGAGATCGTCCAGCCGCCGTCCGGCAAGGAGTTCGACCTCTCCGTGGTCGTCCCCGTCGAGGACATGGGAGAGCTGGGCGGCTCGCCCGCCTCCGAGGGCAAGGACGGCGGCGACAAGCCCTCGATCTGGCCGCACGTCGAGGAGCGCATCGCCGATCTCGTCCAGGCCCACCGCTCCACGATCGTCTTCGCCAACTCGCGCCGGCTGGCCGAGCGGCTGTGCAACCGGCTCAACGAGATCGCCTACGAGCGCGCCACGGGCGAGCCGCTGCCCGACGACGGCCGGCCGCCGGCCGAGATCATGGCGCAGTCGGGCGCCGCCCAGGGCGCACCCGCGCTTCTGGCCCGCGCGCACCACGGCTCGGTCTCCAAGGAGCAGCGGGCGCAGGTCGAGGAGGACCTGAAGGCGGGCCGGCTGCCCGCCGTGGTGGCCACCTCCAGCCTGGAGCTGGGCATCGACATGGGCGCGGTGGACCTCGTCGTGCAGGTCGAGTCGCCCCCGTCGGTCGCCTCGGGCCTCCAGCGGGTGGGCCGCGCCGGCCACCAGGTCGGCGCCGTCTCCACGGGCGTGGTGTTCCCGAAGTACCGGGGCGACCTGGTGCAGGCGGCTGTGGTGACCGAGCGGATGCGCAGCGGCTCGATCGAGTCGATGCGCATCCCGGCGAACCCGCTGGACGTCCTCGCCCAGCAGCTCGTGGCGATGGTCGCCCTGGACAGCTGGCAGGTCGACGACCTGCTGGCGGCGGTCCGCAGGGCCGCCCCGTTCGCCTCGCTCCCCGAGTCGGCGTTCACGGCCGTCCTCGACATGCTGGCCGGAAGGTACCCCTCGGACGCCTTCGCCGAACTGCGCCCGCGCGTCGTCTGGGACCGGGTGACCGGCACCGTCACCGGCCGCCCCGGCGCCCAGCGGCTCGCCGTCACGTCCGGCGGCACCATCCCCGACCGGGGCCTCTTCGGGGTCTTCCTCGCCGGTTCCGACCCCAAGAAGGGCGGCGGCCGGGTCGGCGAGCTGGACGAGGAGATGGTGTACGAGTCCCGGGTCGGCGACGTCTTCACGCTCGGCACCACCTCCTGGCGGATCGAGGACATCACCCGGGATCGGGTCCTGGTCTCGCCGGCCCCCGGGGTGCCAGGCAGGCTGCCGTTCTGGAAGGGCGACCAGCTGGGCCGCCCGCTCGAACTGGGGCGCGCGGTGGGCGCGTTCCTGCGCGAGGTCGGCTCCCTGGAGACCGAGGAAGCCCGGCTGCGTCTGGTCGCCGCCGGCCTGGACGCCTGGGCCGCCGACAACGTGCTCGCCTACCTCACCGAGCAGCGCCAGGCCTGCGGCCATGTGCCGGACGACCGGACGATCCTCGTCGAGCGCTTCCGGGACGAGCTCGGTGACTGGCGGGTCGTCATCCACTCCCCCTTCGGGGCCCAGGTGCACGCCCCCTGGGCGCTGGCCCTCGGGGCGCGGCTCGCCGAGCGGTACGGCATGGACGCGCAGGTCATGCACGCCGACGACGGGATCGTGCTCCGGCTGCCGGACGCCGATCTGATGGGCCTGGACCTCCTGGACGAGGAGCCGGTCGACCCCGGACGGCACCTGGACACGACGTACGACGCCGACCAGGCCCCGATCGGCGCCGCGGACGCCCTGTTCGACAAGGGCGAGATCGGCCAGATCGTCACCGACCAGGTCGGTGGATCGGCCCTGTTCGCCTCCCGCTTCCGCGAGTGCGCCGCGCGCGCCCTGCTGCTGCCCAAGCGCAACCCGGGCAAGCGCACCCCGCTCTGGCAGCAGCGTCAGCGCGCCGCCCAACTGCTCCAGGTCGCGAGCGAGTTCGGATCCTTCCCGATCGTCCTGGAGGCGGTCCGCGAGTGCCTCCAGGACGTCTTCGACGTCCCCGGGCTCGAAGAGCTGATGGGGGACATCGAGTCCCGTCGTGTCCGGCTGGTCGAGGTGACCACCCCCGAGCCGTCCCCCTTCGCCCGCTCCCTCCTCTTCGGCTACGTCGCCCAGTTCCTGTACGAAGGAGACTCCCCGCTCGCCGAGCGGCGGGCCGCCGCCCTCTCCCTGGACTCGCGGCTCCTCGCCGAGCTGCTCGGCCGGGCCGAACTGCGCGAGCTGCTCGACGCCGACGTGCTGACGGAGCTGGAGCGGGAGCTCCAGTGGCTCACCGAGGACCGCCGGATCAAGGACGCCGAAGGCGTGGCCGACGCGCTGCGCGTCCTCGGCCCGCTCACCGAGGCCGAGTTGACCGAGCGCGGCGGCGAGCCTGCCTGGGCCCACGAGCTGGGCACGGCCCGCCGGGCCATCCGGGTCCGGATCGCGGGCACCGACCACTGGGCGGCGATCGAGGACGCCGGCCGGCTGCGGGACGCCCTCGGCACGGCCCTCCCGGTGGGCGTTCCCGAGGCCTTCACGGAGCCGGTGAAGGACCCCCTGGGCGACCTCCTGGCCCGCCACGCGCGCACCCACGGCCCGTTCACCTCCTCCGAGGCGGCCGCCCGCTTCGGCCTCGGCCCCGCCGTCACCGACGGCGCACTGCAGCGTCTGGCCGCCGCAGGCCGGGTCGTCCAGGGCGAGTTCCACCCCTCCGGCATCGGCCAGGAGTGGTGCGACGCGGCCGTGCTGCGCCGCCTGCGCCGCCGTTCGCTCGCCGCGCTCCGGCACGAACTGGAGCCCGTACCCCCGGCCGCGCTCGCCACCTTCCTGCCGCAGTGGCAGCACCTGGGAAGCAGCAGCCTGCGCGGGATCGACGGACTCGCCCGCGCCGTCGAGCAGTTGCAGGGCGCGCCCGTACCGGCCTCGGCCCTGGAGAAGCTCATCCTGCCGTCCCGGGTCAGGGACTACTCCCCCGCGCTCCTCGACGAGCTGACCACGACCGGCGAGGTCATCTGGGCCGGCGCGGGAGCCCTCCCCGGCAAGGACGGCTGGATCTCGCTCTATCTGGCGGACGCCGCACCCCTGCTGCTCCCGCCGCCGCACCCGCTGGAGCAGACCGCGCTCCACGAGTCCGTGCTCACGACCCTGTCCGGCGGATACGGTCTGTTCTTCCGCCAGATCGCCGACCAGGTCCGGGCCACCACCCACCCGGACGCCACCGATCCCCAACTGGCCGACGCCCTCTGGGACCTGGCCTGGACGGGCCGGCTCACCAACGACACGCTCGCCCCGCTGCGCTCCCTCCTCGGCTCGGGCCGTACGGCGGGGTCGACGGCCCACCGCGCCAAGCGGACGATCCCGCGCGGCCGTTACGGCACACTCACCGCCGCCGCACGGCCCGCGTCCCGGACGGGCCCGCCGACCGTCAGCGGACGCTGGTCGCTGCTCCCGCCCGTCGAACCGGAGCCGACGCACCGCGCCCACGCCCTCGCCCGCACCCTGCTCGATCGGCACGGCGTGGTCACCCGGGGCGCCGTGGCCGCCGAGGGGGTAGAGGGCGGGTTCTCCGCGACGTACCGCATCCTGTCCGCCTTCGAGGACAGCGGGCAGGCCCGCCGCGGCTATGTGGTGGAGGGCCTCGGCGCGGCCCAGTTCGCGATGGACGGGGCCGTGGACCGGCTCCGCGCGGCGGCAACGGCACGGGACCGCGGCGTGGAGGCGGGCGCCGGCCCCCACGCGGCCGTCCTGGCCGCAGCCGACCCCGCGAACGCGTATGGGGCGGCGCTGCCCTGGCCCGAGCCGCCGAGCGGCGCGGGGCACAAGCCCGGCCGGAAGGCGGGGTCCATGGTCGTCCTGGTCGACGGGGAGCTCACGCTCTACATGGAGCGCGGCGGCAAGTCCCTGCTGTGCTGGCCGGACGACCCCGAGGACCCGGTGCTCAGAGCCGCGGCCGAGTCCCTGGCCGCGGCCGCCCTCGCGGGCTCGCTCGGTACGGTCACAGTGGAGCGCGTCAACGGAGCCACGGCCCTCACCTCACCCCTCGCCCGCGCCCTGGAGACCGCCGGCTTCCACGCCACCCCGAGGGGCCTGCGCCTGCGCCCGTAAGAGACACGGCCCCCGTCGCCGACCCATCATGGAACCATGCCCGAAGGAGACACGGTCTGGCGGACCGCCCGCAGCCTGCACACGGCCCTCGCGGGTCGCGTCCTGATCCGGTCGGATCTGCGCGTGCCCCGGTTCGCCACCGCCGATCTCACCGGCCGCTCCGTCCTGGACGTGACCCCCCGCGGCAAACACCTCCTGACCCGGTTCGACGGCGGTCTGACCCTCCACTCCCATCTACGGATGGAGGGCGCCTGGCGCGTGTTCGCCACCGGGGAGCGCTGGAGCGGGGGCCCGGCGCACGAGATCCGGGCGATCCTCGCCAACGCCGAGCACACCGCCATCGGCTACCGCCTCCCGGTCCTGGAACTCATCCGCACGGCCGAGGAGGAGAACGCGGTCGGCCACCTGGGCCCCGACCTCCTCGGCCCGGACTGGGACCCGGCGGAGGCCGTCCGGCGTCTCACCGCCGACCCCGCCCGCCCCCTCGGCGAGGCCCTCCTCGACCAGCGGAACCTCGCGGGCATCGGCAATGTGTACAAGTCCGAGCTGGCCTTCCTCGCCGCCGTCACCCCCTGGCTCCCGGTCGGCGAGCTCCCTCCCGGCATCCCCGAACGCCTGGTCGCCACCGCCCACCGCCTCCTGGAGGCGAACAAGGACCGCCCGGACCGGCGCACCACCACGACCCGCCACCCCGCGCACCACCTCTACGTGTACGGCCGCGAGCACCGCCCCTGCCTGCGCTGCGGCACCGAGGTCCGCCGCGCCGGCCCCACGGCCCACCGATCCGCACCCGACGACCGCGTCTCGTACTGGTGCCCGGGCTGCCAGAAGGGCCCCACGGCCTGACCTCAACGGCCCCCGATCAATCCGCACCCACCAATTGACGGACCGTCAGATCCAGTCGTACGGTCCGCTCATGGCCCTCACGGCGTACGACTTCACCGGCCGCACCGCCTTCGTCACCGGAGCCGCGAGCGGTATCGGTCGCGCGACCGCCACGCTCCTGGCCCAGGCGGGCGCCACCGTCCACTGCGCGGACCGCGACGAGCCCGGCCTCCACGAGACCGCGAAGCTCGTCGGCGAGCACGGCGGCACCGCGCACACCCACGTTCTCGACGTCACCGACCGCGCGGCCCTCGCCACGGCAGTCGCCGGCGCGGGCCCGCTGCACACGATGGTCGCCGTCGCCGGGATCATGCACACGAGCACCGTCCTGGAGACCCGCGACGATGACCTGGACCGCGTCCTCGCAGTCAACTTCAAGGGCGTCCTGTACGCCTGCCAGGAGGCCGCCCGCTCGATGATCGCGACCGGCACCCGCGGCTCCATCGTCACGATGGCCTCGGGCGCCATGGACACCGCGAGCCCCGGCCTGCTCTGCTACAGCGTCACCAAGGCAGCCGTCGTCCAGCTGACCAAGACGCTGGCCACCGAGGTCGGGCAGCACGGCATCCGGGTCAACGCGATCGCCCCCGGCTGGATCCGTACCCCCATGACCGACCGGCACGAGCCCGCGGCCCAGGAGCAGGCGGAGGCGGCCATGGCCCGACGCTCCCCCCTGGGCCGGGTGGGCGAACCGCAGGACATCGCCCACGCGGTGCTCCACCTCGCGTCCGACGCCGCCGCCTTCACGACGGGTCAGATCCTCCGCCCCAACGGCGGCGTCGCGATGCCGTGGTGACCCGTGCGGCGGACGCCGTCACGTGCACCGGCAGCAGACTCAGCCCCCAGCCGCCGGCCGCGACCGCCCCTTCGACCAGCCCCGACTGCTCGGGGACCAGCACCAGTCGCAGCACCGCCCACCACCACAGCCCGCCGGCCGCGAGGCCGCCCGTCACCCACCCGAGCGTCCCCAGCGCAACCCGTCGCCGTACCATGGCCGCCTCCTGCGGTCGACGCTAGACCGGCCGTATCACCCTGCGGGAGGGCGCACGGGAGGCAGCCCCGGCGCACGAGCCGCACAGCGCGGGCGCCACGCTAGGCGCTCTCGGCCTGGAACATCCAGGCATGCTTCTCGAGATCGGCCGTCAGACCGATCAGCACGTCCTGGCTGATCGGGTCGGGGTCACCGGTCTCCTGGATGCGCTCCCGCATCCCCACGATCACCGCGTCGAGCGCCTGGACGAGGATCGCGACCGCGTCCTTGTCCTTGATCCAGCCGTTCGCCACCGCGACCGCCCCCACCGCACTCGTCGAGGCGACCGTCGCGGATCGCCCGTCCGGGTTCACGCCGATCGCCGAGGCGCGCTCGGCGACGACATCGGAGTGCTGACGGGCGGTGAGCACGACCTCGTCGAGCTGCAGATGGATCGAGCGGAACCGGGGTCCCACCACGTTCCAGTGCACCTGCTTGGCGACCAGGGCCAGATCGACGAGGTCGACCAGCGCTCCCTGCAGTGCGGAGCCGACCGTCTTCAGGTCGGCGTCGGACAGGGGGCTCTTGACGACAGACATACGGAATCTCCAACCAGTCGCACGTTCTCCCCACGATGCACGAAGCACTAAAACGGGGCATCTCGGAACAATCCGTAACCGCACAACCGAGTTCAACCGAGTTCAACCGAACTCAACCCGGAAACGACGAAAGCCCCAGTCGATGTCCGCACGGGACACCGACCGGGGCTTCGCCCACTTCGGTTCAGGCAGCGACGACGTCCACCGCTTCCGCGGGCGCCTTGATGGTCACCCGCTCGGTGGGCACACCTGTCACCGACGTCACCGACACCGAATTGAGCATCGGGCGTACCGGCGCCGGCACCGGTTCGCTCGCCGCTGCCGACTCGGCCAGTTCGGCCAGCGACAGCTCGTCGCTCACTTCACGCATGAGCTCGGACATCCGTACGTCAAGCGCGTCGCAGATCGCGGAGAGCAGCTCGGAGGAAGCCTCCTTCTGCCCCCGCTCCACCTCGGAGAGATAGCCGAGCGAAACTCGGGCGGACGAGGAGACTTCGCGCAGAGTACGGCCCTGGCGCTGGCGCTGCCGACGCAGCACGTCACCCAACAGGCGACGGAGCAGAATCATCGGTGGCTCCCTCCTCGGACCGCGTAGCCGCATCCTTCACGCCCCACCGTACCGCCTCGCGCTGCGGCCGTGCGGGGAGCGATGTCGTGTTCACTCAGGGCTGCAAACATCAATTCCCCCCGTTCTGTTCCGTATCCTGTGCGCGCCCATTTCCCGAGAGTTCGTCGCCGAGCAGTTCCAGCACGCTCCGTACGCTCTCTCTACGGATTTCCGCACGGTCGCCGTTCAACCGCAATGCGACCACTTTCCCGGCGCCGACGGGCCCCGCCACCGCCACGTAGACCGTGCCGACGGCCTGGCCGTCCTGCGGATCGGGCCCGGCGACACCGGTCGTCGCGACGCCCCAGTCGGCGCCGAGCCGGACCCGCGCACCCACCGCCATCTGCAGCGCGACGTCGGGGTTCACCGCGCCGTGCTCACCGAGCAGGAACTCGTCGACACCCAGGAGATCCCGCTTCAGGGCCGTCGCGTAGGCCGTCACGGACCCGCGGAAGACTTTTGATGCCCCGGGCACCGAAGTGAGCTCCGCGGCCACCAGACCGCCCGTGAGGGACTCCGCCGCGGCGAGGCTCTGACCACGCTCCGCAAGCAGCTCCAGCACGCGGGCGGCCCGGTTCATCGCGCCGACCCCGCAGCGGGCCCCGCCGTGGAGGCGTCACTCGTCGGCGCCCCTGAGTCCTCAGGACCGCTCGCCGGCCCCGGCACGGGCTGCGGCGCACCCTCGGAAGCCTCACCGGAACCACCCGAAGCGCCGGCAGCACCAGCAGCAGCGCCACCCGAACCACCGGCAGCACCCGCCGCCCGCTCCTCGGCGAGCCCCCGGCGCCGCAGGACGATCGCCTGCCGGACGTAATCCAGACCGGTGACGACCGTCAGCACGACGGCCACCGCCATCACCCAGAAGCGCAAGGTGGCGAGTGGACCGGTCAGCACCAGCACGTACATCCCGACCGCCGTGCCCTGCGCCAAGGTCTTCATCTTGCCGCCGCGACTGGCCGGAATCACCCCGTGCCGGATCACCCAGAACCGCATCAGCGTGATCCCGAGCTCTCGCGCGAGGATCACGATCGTCACCCACCACGGCAGGTCTCCGAGCGACGACAGGCAGATCAGCCCGGCCGCCATGATCGCCTTGTCGGCGATCGGGTCGGCGATCTTGCCGAAGTCCGTGACCAGGTTGTACGTCCGCGCCAGATGGCCGTCGAAGACGTCCGTGATCATGGCGACGGCGAACGCGGCCCAGGCCCAGGCGCGCCAGACGGGGTCATGACCGCCGTCCTGGAGCAGCAGCACCACGAAGGCGGGCACGAGCACCAGCCGGATCATGGTGAGGATGTTGGCGATGTTCCACAGGCCGGCCTGATCGACCGCCGCGGAGCCCAGCTTGCCGCCGGGCGCGGGCCTACCGGTCCCGCCCGTCGCGGATGCCGGGACTCCGGTCATCTGCCCGCCTCCTCGAAAAGACACTCGGCCACCAGGTCGACGCCTTCCGTCGCCACGACCTTCGCCTCGACGATACGGCCAGGAGTCAGCTCCCGGCTCGCGGCGGAGTCCGCGGTGATGACGACCTGGCCGTCCGTCTCCGGCGCCTGGTGCGCCGCGCGGCCGATCACGCCGTCCTCGTCGTCGACCGATTCCACCAGTACTTCCAGGGTCTCTCCGATCCGCTCCTCCGCACGCTGGGCGGTGAGCTCCTCGGCAAGCCGGGAGAGGTGGGCGAGCCGCTCGTCGACGACCTCCTGGTCGAGCTTGTGCTCGTACGTGGCGGCTTCGGTGCCGTCCTCGTCGGAGTAGCCGAAGACGCCGATGGCGTCGAGCCGCGCGTGGGTGACGAAGCGTTCCAACTCGGCGAAGTCCGCCTCGGTCTCGCCGGGGAAGCCGACGATGAAGTTGGACCGGGCACCGGCCAGCGGGGCCTTGCCGCGGATGGTCTCCAGGAGCTCCAGGAAGCGGTCGGTGTCGCCGAAGCGGCGCATGGCCCGCAGCACGTCGGGGGCGCTGTGCTGGAAGGACAGGTCGAAGTACGGGGCGACCTTCTCGGTCGACGTGAGGACGTCGATCAGGCCGGGCCGCATCTCCGCGGGCTGGAGGTAGCTGACCCGGACCCGCTCGATGCCGTCGACGGCCGCGAGCTCGGGCAGCAGGCTCTCCAGGAGGCGGATGTCGCCGAGGTCCTTGCCGTACGAGGTGTTGTTCTCGGAGACCAGCATGACCTCCTTCACACCCTGCTCGGCGAGCCAGCGCGTCTCGTTGAGGACGTCGGAGGGCCGCCGCGAGACGAAGGAGCCGCGGAAGGACGGGATGGCGCAGAACGAGCAGCGGCGGTCGCAGCCGGAGGCGAGCTTGACCGAGGCGACGGGGCTGCGGTCCAGGCGGCGGCGGAGCGGGGCACGCGGCCCGGAGGCCGGCGCGATCCCCTCGGGCAGGTCCGCCGGCACGTTCTCGGGCGCCTCGACGGGCGCCTCGACGGTGCCGTGGCCCGGCAGGGCCACCGCGGCGGCGGCCTCCTGGCGCTCCACGGGGGACAGCGGCAGCAGCTTGCGGCGGTCGCGCGGGGTGTGGGCCTCCACGCTGCCGCCGCTGAGGATGGTCTGGAGCCGGTTGGAGATGTCGGCGTAGTCGTCGAAGCCGAGCACACCGTCGGCCTCGGGGAGGGCGTCGGCGAGTTCCTTGCCGTACCGCTCGGCCATGCAGCCGACCGCGACGACGGCCTGGGTCTTGCCGTGATCCTTCAGATCATTGGCTTCGAGGAGGGCGTCGACGGAGTCCTTCTTGGCGGCCTCGACGAATCCACAGGTGTTGACGACGGCGACATCGGCTTCCCCGGCGTTCTCGACGAGCTCCCAGCCGTCCGCTGCCAAGCGGCCTGCGAGCTCCTCCGAGTCCACCTCGTTACGGGCGCAGCCAAGAGTGACAAGGGCGACGGTACGGCGTTCGGGCATGGACTCAAGACTACTTCGTCCCGGCCGTACCCCCGCCGCGCAGGGTTCACCTGCGCGACGGTCGCCGGCGGGATCATCCGGCCTCGGGGTCGCCCTTGGCGTAGGAGAGCCGCTCGACGGCACCCGATTCGAACTTCTCTTCGATCTTCTTGCCGTTCACGAAGAGCTCGATCGCACCGGCGTTGCCGAGGATCAGGTCGACCCGCTCGTCGTCCTGGAAGGTCTTGGACTCGCCCTCGAGCAGGAGCCCGTCGAAGAGCAGCTTGCCGTTGCTCGCCTTGGCCGAGATCCAGCTCTTGTCGTTGGTGGCGGTCAGCTTGACCGTGACCTTGTCCTTCGGGACCGCCGCGATGGCGCTCGGCACCGGGCGCGGCGGGGCGGTGGTCGGCTTCGTGGTCGGAGAGGTGGTCTTCTTCTCCGGAGCCGGGCCCTCGGCGACGGCACCGGCGCCGTCCGTCGTATCGGTCCCGTTGAACATCGTGAAGCCGACGAAACCGACGACGGCCACGATCGCGGCGACCATCGCCGCGGTCCAGTTGGGGCGGCGCGGCTCGGGGCGGATGCGTTCCGCCTCGAACAGCGGCGCCGCGGGGGTGGGCGCGGGCCGTCCGCCGTGGTCGGCGTCGTACTGCTCGATCAGTGGCGCGGGATCGAGTCCGACGGCGCGGGCGAGCGTGCGGATGTGCCCGCGGGCGTAGACGTCTCCGCCGCAGCGGGAGAAGTCGTCCTCCTCGATCGCGTGCACGATCGGGATGCGGACCCGCGTGGAAGCACTGACCTCGTCGACGGTGAGACCGGCGGCGATCCGGCCCTGCTGGAGGGCGCGACCGATCGAATCCCGGTCGTCTGCCGGGAAGTTCCGGTCGTCTTCGGGGGATTCGGGGGAGTTGCCGATGGACACGAGAGCGCCTTTCGAGCGTGTAACCACCTGCTGGATGCTCAGTCTATGGGTGGTACGAAAGGGTGGGGCAACCGGGCATACGCTGTTTGTACGCCATGAGGCTGGGACATCATGCTGTCCCTCCCTCCAACTTGACGTACGCCCAAGGGAAACGGTTGCCCAAGTTCCCTTACGAGTGAGTCTCGGCCAGGTCTCGTTATGGCCAGGGCCGCCGCCCGGGGCACGGGCCCTACTCCGTACTCTCCCCCCGGATGACGGCGAGCACCCCGTCCAGCTCGTCCGGCTTGACGAGCACGTCCCGCGCCTTGGACCCCTCGCTCGGCCCGACGATGTTCCGCGACTCCATCAGGTCCATCAGCCGCCCGGCCTTGGCGAAGCCGACCCGCAGCTTGCGCTGGAGCATCGAGGTGGAGCCGAACTGCGTGGAGACGACCAGCTCGGCGGCCTGGCAGAGCAGGTCCAGGTCGTCGCCGATCTCCTCGTCGATCTCCTTCTTCTGCTTGGTGCCCACGGTGACGTCGTCCCGGAAGACCGGCGCCATCTGGTCCTTGCAGTGCTGGACGACGGCCGCGACCTCGGCCTCCGTGACGAACGCGCCCTGCATACGGACGGGCTTGTTCGCGCCCATCGGCAGGAACAGTCCGTCACCCTTTCCGATGAGCTTCTCGGCTCCGGGCTGGTCGAGGATGACCCGGCTGTCGGCGAGCGAGGAGGTCGCGAACGCGAGCCGCGAGGGCACGTTCGCCTTGATCAGACCGGTCACGACGTCCACCGAAGGCCGCTGCGTGGCGAGCACCAGATGGATGCCGGCCGCACGCGCCAACTGGGTGATCCGGACGATCGCGTCCTCGACGTCCCGCGGCGCGACCATCATCAGGTCGGCCAGCTCGTCCACGATCACCAGCAGGTACGGATACGGCTTCAGCTCGCGCTCGCTGCCCTCGGGCAGCTTGACCTTGCCGTTGCGGATGGCCTCGTTGAAGTCGTCGATGTGCCGGAAACCGAACGCGGCCAGGTCGTCGTAGCGCAGGTCCATCTCGCGCACCACCCACTGCAGCGCCTCGGCGGCCCGCTTGGGGTTGGTGATGATCGGCGTGATCAGGTGCGGGATGCCCTCGTACGCGGTGAGCTCGACCCGCTTGGGGTCGACGAGCACCATCCGGACGTCCTCCGGGGTCGCTCTTATCATGATCGACGTAATCAGGCAGTTGATGCACGAGGACTTTCCGGAGCCGGTGGCGCCGGCGACCAGGACGTGCGGCATCTTCGCCAGGTTGGCCATCTCGTAGCCGCCCTCGACGTTCTTGCCGAGCGCGACCAGCATCGGATGGTCGTCCTCGGCCGCCGCCGCGAGCCGCAGCACGTCGCCGAGGTTGACCATCTCCCGGTCGGAGTTCGGGATCTCGATGCCGACCGCGGACTTGCCGGGGATCGGCGAGATGATCCGTACGTCCGGGGAGGCCACGGCGTACGCGATGTTCTTGGTCAGGGCCGTGATCTTCTCGACCTTCACGGCCGGGCCGAGCTCGACCTCGTACCGCGTGACCGTCGGCCCGCGCGTGAAGCCGGTGACGGCCGCGTCGACCTTGAACTCGCTGAAGACGTTGGAGAGCGACTCCACCACGGCGTCGTTCGCCGCGCTGCGCGTCTTGCCGGGCCCGCCGCGCTCCAGGAGGTCGAGCGAGGGGAGCGCGTACGTGATGTCCCCGGACAGCTGGAGCTGCTCCGCGCGCGGCGGTGACGTCGCGGGTGAGGCCGGCGACCAGCGGCGAGGGCGGCATGCCGTTGAGCACGGCCCCGTCGAGGGCGGCGGCCGCCGCGGCGGCCACGTCCACGGCGTCCATGGGCCGGTCGAAGGCGGGCTGCACCGAGGGCCTGCGCGGGCGCCTGCGCCGGGTGAGCGCCTCCTCCTCGGCCTGGTCGACGTCGTACACCTCCGGGGAGCCGGAGGGCGTGCGCCGGGCGCGCGAGGCGGGCTGCGGGCCGGTCTCGCGCCAGTCGTCCTCGTACGCCTCCGCGTCGGCCTCGGGGTCGTACGCCGGCTCGACCAGACCGAGCCGGGCGCCGAGGGCGCGCAGCCGCTGCGGGATGGCGTTGACGGGCGTGGCGGTGACGACGAGCAGCCCGAAGATCGTGAGCAGCACGAGCAGCGGTACGGCGAGGACCTCGCCCGTCATGAAGATCAGCGGCTTGGACGCGGCCCAGCCGATGAGCCCGCCGGCGTCCTGCATGGCCTCCGTTCCCTCGCCCCGGCCGGGTGACCCGCAGGCGATGTGGACCTGCCCGAGCACCCCGATGACGAGGGCGGACAGGCCGATGACGATCCGCCCGTTGGCCTCCGGCTTCTCCGGGTAGAGGATCAGCCGCACGCCGATCGCGCCGACCAGCAGCGGCACGAGCAGGTCGAGCCGGCCGAACGCGCCGGTGACGAGCATCTCGACGAGGTCGCCGACCGGGCCGCGGAGGTTGGACCAGGTGCCGGCGGCGACGACCAGGGCGACGCCGAGCAGCAGCAGCGCCAGGCCGTCCTTGCGGTGCGCGGGATCGAGACCCTTCGCTCCGCGCCCTATCCCCCGGAACAGCGCGCCCACGCCGTGCGCGAGGCCGAGCCAGAGCCCGCGCGCCAGCCGGTACACGCCACCGGTCGGTGAGGGCGCGGGCTTGGGCGCCGGCTTCTTCGCGGCGGCCTTCTTGGCGGGCGCGCGCTTCGCGGGCGCGGCTTTCTTCGCCGCGGTCTTCTTCGCGGGCGGCTTGGCGGGCGCCGCTTTCTTCGCGGCGCCGCCGCTCGTACGGCCGGCGCGCGGCTTCGCGGTGCCCGCCGCGCCCTGGGAACCCTTGCCGGACGTACGTGAGGCCATGATGCTGAGGTTACCGGTGTGAGCCGCGCGGGACACGTGCCATCCGGGCTCACCCGTTCGTGTCGTCCGTACCAGGGCGTGCAACTGACGCCCGCTCACCGCGGGCGGTCACACCTTGACGCCACGTCAGCTCTGCGAAGGCAGCACGGGCGGTCCGCCCGCACCGGGCTCCAGGGCGTCCAGGGCCCGCCGCAACCCCGTGAGCTTGCGCTCCAGATGCGCGGCGGTCGCGACGGCCGCGGCGTCGGCCGAGTCGTCGTCGAGCTGCTTGGACAGCGCCTCGGCCTGCTCCTCGACCGCCGCGAGGCGGGCGGAGAGCTCGGCGAGCAGCCCCGCCGACTCCTTGGCGTGGCCGCCGGAGCCGCCGCCCTCCAGCTGGAGCCGGAGCAGAGCGGCCTGCTCGCGCAGCTGGCAGTTCTTCATGTACAGCTCGACGAAGACCGAGACCTTGGCGCGCAGCACCCACGGGTCGAACGGCTTGGAGATGTAGTCCACCGCGCCCGCCGCGTATCCGCGGAAGGTGTGGTGCGGTCCGTGGTTGATCGCGGTGAGGAAGATGATCGGGATGTCCCGGGTCCGCTCACGCCGCTTGATGTGCGCGGCGGTCTCGAATCCGTCCATTCCTGGCATCTGGACATCCAGCAGAATGACCGCGAAGTCATCGGTCAGCAGCGCCTTGAGCGCTTCCTCCCCGGACGATGCCCGCACCAGCGTCTGATCGAGCGCGGAGAGAATGGCCTCCAGCGCCAGCAGATTCTCCGGCCGGTCATCGACCAGGAGGATCTTGGCCTTCTGCACCATGCCCCGTCCTCCTCGCCCCGGCATCGGCTCTCCCCGACTCGCCGAGCCGAGGGAAGCACCGGGCGCCGCCCCAGAAGACGACTCCCATGCGCCGTCCGTCCTTGTGCCGGTCATGGTAGCCGCACCCCGCCTGTCGCCACACCCTGTCACCACGATGTCACTGTGCACGTAGCAGAAACGTGGTGAGAGACCAGAAGGTTCCCCGAATCCCGCCCTCTCACACGCCCGCGGCGACAGTGCGTCAACAACCCTCGCTTCCGTTGCCGCGCATCCACTCCTCCATCACCGACAGCAGGTGATCGGGGTCGACCGGCTTGGTGACGTAGTCGGAGGCGCCCGACTCGATCGCCTTCTCCCGGTCGCCCTTCATCGCCTTCGCGGTGAGCGCGATGATCGGCAGCCCGGCGAACTGCGGCATCCGGCGGATCGCGGTCGTCGTCGCGTATCCGTCCATCTCGGGCATCATGATGTCCATCAGAACGACCGTCACATCGTCGTGCTGCTCCAGGACTTCGATGCCCTCCCGCCCGTTCTCCGCGTACAGGACCGCGAGTCCGTGCTGCTCCAGGACGCTGGTGAGCGCGAAGACGTTACGGATGTCGTCGTCCACGATCAGCACCTTCTCGCCGCCGAACAGGAACGTACGGCGCGGCTCGGCCTCCACCCGGTCCTCGTCGGCCCCCTGCTCGCCCTGACCGCCACGGGCCGGCTGGCCCGGCAGCGCCGGCTGCCGCTCGTCGTACGCGGACTGCTGCACCGCCTTGCGCCGGTGCCGGAACAGCGCCCCCGCGCCGGAGCGCAGATCGGCCGCCATCGGCGTGGGCGGGAACGGCGGCAGGATCTCGTCGATCGAGCCGTCCTCCAGACCCGTGCGGGGGTCCACCGTCCCCTGCTCCCCCGGCCCGTAGCCGTGCGGGGGCAGCTCGCTGGGGCTCAGCGGCAGGTAGAGCGTGAACGTGGAGCCGCGGCCCGGCTCGCTCGCCGCGTAGATCTCGCCGCCGAGCAGCCGCGCGATCTCCCGGGAGATCGACAGGCCCAGGCCCGTACCGCCGTACTTGCGGCTGGTCGTGCCGTCCGCCTGCTTGAACGCCTCGAAGATCACCCGCATCTTGCCCGCGGCGATCCCGATGCCGGTGTCCGTCACCGAGAACGCGATCAGATCGGCTTCCGGGTCGCGCAGCGAACCGGACTCCAGGAGCTGCTCCCTGATCGACTGCGGTACGTCCGTCCCGGCCGGCCGGATGACCAGCTCCACGGCGCCCGAGTCGGTGAACTTCACCGCGTTGGACAGCAGGTTGCGCAGCACCTGGAGCAGGCGCTGCTCGTCGGTGTGGAGCGTGGCGGGCAGCTCGGGCGAGACCCGGACCGAGAAGTCGAGCCCCTTCTCGGCGGTCAGCGGCCGGAAGGTGGCCTCCACGTAGTCGACGAGCTGGACGAGCGCGATACGGGTCGGCGATACGTCCATCTTGCCCGCCTCGACCTTGGACAGGTCGAGGATGTCGTTGATCAGCTGGAGCAGATCGGAACCGGCGCCGTGGATGGTCTCGGCGAACTCGACCTGCTTGGGCGACAGGTTGTGGTCCGCGTTGTCGGCGAGCAGCTTCGCCAGGATCAGCAGCGAGTTGAGCGGAGTCCGCAGTTCGTGCGACATGTTGGCCAGGAACTCGGACTTGTACCGCATGGAGACCGCGAGCTGTTCGGCCCGCTCCTCCAGGACCTGCCGGGCCTCCTCGATCTCGGTGTTCTTCACCTCGATGTCCCGGTTCTGCCGGGCGAGCAGCTCGGCCTTCTCCTCCAGCTCCAGGTTGGAGCCCTGGAGCTCCTTCTGCCGGTGCTCCAGCTCCGCCGAGCGCTCGCGCAGCTGCTCGGTCAGCTCCTGGGACTGCTTGAGCAGCACCTCGGTCTTGGTGTTGACGCTGATGGTGTTGACCGTGGTGGCGATCAGCTCGGCGAGCTGGTTCAGGAAGTCCCGCTGGATCTGCGTGAACGGCTGGAACGAGGCCAGCTCGATCACACCGAGCACCTTCCCCTCGAAGAGGACGGGAAGGACGATCACATGCGCCGGGGCGGCCTCGCCTAGCCCGGAGGAGATCTTCAGATAGCCCGGCGGCACATTGACCTGGATCGTCCGCTTCTCCTCGGCCGCCGTCCCGATGAGCGTCTCACCGGGCCGGAACGAGGTCGGCATCGACCCGGCCGAATAGCCGTAACTGCCGCGCATCCGCAGCTCGTACGCGTTCTCCCCCTGCCGGCCGAGTTCGGCGCTCGCGGAGACGGTCGGCATCGCCACGAAGAAGGCGCCGTGCTGGGCGGAGACGACCGGGGTCAGCTCGCTCATGATGAGCGAGGCGACGTCGTCCAGATCGCGCCGGCCCTGCATCAGGCCGGAGATCCGGGCCAGGTTGCCCTTGAGCCAGTCCTGCTCCTCGTTGGCGAGGGTGGTGTCGCGCAGGTTCGCGATCATGGTGTTGATGTTGTCCTGGAGCGCCTGGATCTCGCCCGCCGCGTCCACGCCGTCGATCTTCAGGTTCAGATCGCCCCGCGTCACCGCCGTGGCGACGGCCGCGATCGCGCGCACCTGCCGCGTCAGGTTCCCGGCCATCTCGTTCACGGACTCGGTCAGGTCGCGCCAGGTACCGTCGACGTCCCGGACGCGCGCCTGGCCGCCCAGGATGCCCTCCGTACCCACCTCGCGGGCCACGCGCGTGACCTCCTCGGCGAAGGACGACAGCTGGTCGACCATCGTGTTGATGGTGTTCTTCAGCTCCTGGATCTCACCGCGCGCGTCGATGTCGATCTTCTTGGTCAGGTCGCCCTTGGCGATGGCCGTCGTGACGGCGGCGATCTGGCGCACCTGGCCCGTCAGGTTCGAGGCCATCGAGTTCACCGACTCGGTCAGGTCCTTCCAGGTGCCCGAGACACCCGGAACCGTTGCCTGGCCGCCCAGTTCCCCTTCCGTACCCACCTCGCGGGCGACTCGCGTCACCTCGTCCGCGAAGGACGACAGGGTCGTCACCATCGTGTTGACCGTGTCCGCCAGCTCGGCGACCTCGCCGCGCGCCTCGACCGTCACCTTCTTCGTCAGATCGCCGTTGGCGACCGCCGAGGAGACCCGGGAGATGTTCCGCACCTGACTCGTCAGGTTGTTGGCCATCAGGTTGACGTTGTCGCTCAGGTCCTTCCAGATACCGGTGACCCCGCGCACCCGCGCCTGACCGCCGAGGATGCCCTCCGTACCCACCTCGCGGGCGACTCGCGTCACCTCGTCCGCGAAGTTGGACAGCTGGTCGACCATCGTGTTGACGGTCGTCACCAGCTCCAGGATCTCGCCCTTGGCGTCGACGGTGATCTTCTTCGACAGATCGCCCTTGGCGACCGCCGTGGTGACCTCGGCGATGTTCCGCACCTGAGAGGTCAGGTTGTTGGCCATGAAGTTCACCGACTGGGTGAGGTCCTTCCAGGTGCCGGAGACCCCCTGCACCTCGGCCTGACCGCCCAGGATGCCCTCCGTACCCACCTCACGGGCCACCCGCGTCACCTGCTCCGCGAAGCTGGAGAGCTGGTCGACCATGGTGTTGAGGGTGTTCTTCAGCTCCAGGATCTCGCCGCGCGCGTCCACGTCGATCTTCTGCGACAGGTCACCGCGCGCCACCGCCGTGGCGACGCCCGCGATGTTGCGGACCTGAGCGGTGAGGTTCCCGGCCATGCCGTTCACCGAGTCCGTCAGATCCCGCCACACACCGGCCACGCCGGGCACCTGCGCCTGACCGCCGAGCCGCCCGTCCGTACCCACCTCGCGGGCCACCCGGGTCACCTGATCCGCGAACGCGGACAGCTGGTCGACCATCGTGTTGATGGTGTTCTTCAGCTCCAGGATCTCGCCGCGCGCGTCCACGTCGATCTTCTGCGACAGGTCGCCCCGCGCCACCGCCGTCGTGACCTGCGCGATCTGCCGCACCTGGGACGTCAGGTTGCCGGCCATGAAGTTGACGGAGTCGGTGAGCTCCTTCCACGTACCGGAGACACCGTCGACCCGCGCCTGACCGCCGAGGCGGCCCTCCGTGCCCACGTCCCGCGCCATCCGCGTCACCTGGTCGGCGAAGTTCGACAGCTGCGACACCATCGTGTTGACGGTGTTCTTCAGCTCCAGCATCTCGCCGGCCACGTCGACCGTGACCTTCTGCGACAGGTCACCATTGGCCACCGCCGTCGTGACCTGCGCGATGTCCCGCACCTGACCCGTCAGGTTGCGGAACGCGTTGTTCACCGAGTCGGTCAGGTCCTTCCAGGTCCCGGCCGCGCCCGGTACGTGCGCCTGGCCGCCGAGCAGACCCTCGACACCGACCTCCCGCGCGACCCGGGTCACCTCCGAACCGAACGCGGACAGCTGGTCCACCATCGTGTTGACGGTGTTCTTCAGCTCCAGCATCTCGCCGGCCACGTCGACCGTGACCTTCTGCGACAGGTCACCATTGGCCACCGCCGTCGTGACCTGGGCGATGTCCCGCACCTGCGTGGTGATGTTCCGGAAGACGGTGTTGACCGAGTCGGTCAGGTCCTTCCACGTGCCGGCCGCGCCGGGCACCTGCGCCTGACCGCCGAGCAGACCCTCGGCGCCGACCTCGCTCGCCACCCGGGTCACCTCGTCGGCGAACGTCCGCAGCGTCTCGGTCATCTGATTGATCGTGTCCGCGAGCTGCGCGACCTCGCCGCGCGCGCTGACCGTGACCTTCTGGGTCAGATCGCCGTTGGCGACCGCCGTCGTGACCTCGGCGATACCCCTCACCTGATTGGTGAGGTTTCCCGCCATCGTGTTGACGGAGTCCGTGAGGTCCTTCCACACACCGCCGACCCCGGCGACCTCCGCCTGACCGCCCAGCTCGCCCTCGGTGCCCACCTCGCGGGCGACTCGCGTCACCTCGGCGGAGAACGACGACAGCTGGTCCACCATCGTGTTGACGGTGTTCTTCAGCTCCAGCATCTCGCCGGCCACATGAACCGTGACCTTGTTGGAGAGATCACCCCGGGCCACCGCCGTCGTGACGAGAGCGATGTCACGTACCTGCGCGGTCAATCGATACGCCATCGTGTTGACCGAGTCCGTGAGGTCCTTCCACGAACCGGACATTCCACGCACCTGGGCCTGACCGCCGAGGATGCCCTCCGTACCGACCTCGAGTGCGACCCGCGTCACCTCGTCGGTGAACGCCGACAGCTGGTCGACCAGGTTGTTCACCGTCCGGGCGACCTTCAGGAACTCCCCGCGCAGCGGCCGGCCCTCCGGCCCCTCGGACCGCAGGTCCATCCGCTGCCCCAGGTCACCCTCGGCCACCGCCGACAGCACCCGTCCCACCTCGGAGACGGGCCGCGTCATGTCGTCGACCAGCGCGTTCGCGGCCTCGATCGCCGCCAGCCACGCGCCCTCGCTGGGACCGGCCTCCAGACGCTCGGACAGCTTGCCCTCACGCCCCACCATGCGCCTGACCCGCGACAACTCGCCGGTCAGATGCATCTGCCGGTCCGCGACCTCGTTGAAGACGGCGGAGATCTCCGCCATCATCCCGTCGCCGGACACGGTCAGTCGTTTACGGAAGTTCCCGTCCCGCATCGACACCAGGGCGGCCAGCAGCCGCTCCATGGCCGCCGCGTCCACCTGCACCGTCTCACCGCTCCGGGGCCGTCCGCCCTTCGCGCGCGTCGTGCCACCACCACCGCGCCGCGCCGCCGTGCCAGACTCCACCGTGTCCCTCCCGAAGGGGTTGACCGTACTGCCCGGGCCGTCACCACAAGCCTGCCCAGTGTTTCACCGCAGCCGAACCTGGCGATAACAGTTCGGCAGCTTCGCATAGCGTCCCCGTCCCCGTGGGACGGAAACAGTTGCGACCGGCATCCGCTCGGACAGCGAAGGTAAGTAACCTGGCATCCGGCTGTCCAACCGCCCCGGGCCGCCCGGCGGGGGCGGGGTGGCGCGAAACGACCACCGGGCGCAGCGGGAGGGGCAGACCGAACCATGGCGGAGCCGGGCGTCGAGACGCGTACGAGGAGTTCTGTGATCACCGCGCGGGCGGCTGCCACCTTCGACCCGGTGGGGCGGTCCGTCGCGACCGCCCGCGCCTTCGTCCGGGACACCCTCCAGGGCTGGGGGTATGCCGAGGTCGTCGACGACGCCGTCGTCCTGACCAGCGAACTCGTCACCAATGCCGTCATCCACGCCGGCACCGCGGCCGACGTCCTGTGCCTGCGCAGCGAGGACGGCATCCGCGTCGAGGTGGCCGACCGCTACCCCGAACGCGAGATCCCCGTCCAAGGCAGCCGCACCCTCGCCCACCCCGACCGCGAGAACGGCCGGGGCCTGCTCCTGTGCGCCGCCCTCGCCACCCGCTGGGGCGTCGAGTACACGCCCTCCCGGAAACATGTCTGGTTCCAGCTCGATCTGCCCGAGCGCCCGATCGGCACCCGCTCCGCCGGACCGGTCCTCCCCGACGCCCTCCTCCCCACCGCCGACAGCCGCGTCCGCGTCGCCGTCGCCCAGATCGACCGCGGCGGCGCCATCACGTCCTGGAACGAGGACGCCGAGGAGCTCTTCGGGTACGCCGCCGAGCAGGTCACCGGCAAGCCCCTCGGCGACCTTGCCGCCTGGCCGCACACCCCCGGCATCGGCACCGGCCTCGCCGAGGCCCTGCGCCTCTCCCGCTGGGAGGGCAGCTACGGCGTCCGCTGCGCCGACGGCCGCATCATCCCGGTCTACGCCTCCCACCTCCGTGTCCGCGACGCCGCGGGCGAACCCTCGACGGTCTGCCTGCTGGTACGGGAGTACGAACGCGCCATCCTCCAGACCCCGCAGCGCCCCGCGGTATCCGACCCGGGCGCCGAGAACCGCGCCACGGACCCCTTCGAGGTCTTCATCGGCTCCCCGGCCCCCGACGACCTCGACGGCCTCCTGCAGCGCACGGTGGAGCGCGCCCGCGACATGCTCGACGGCGACTCCGCCTTCCTCCTGCTCGCCACCGACGACGAGACCGAGCTGGAGGTCCGGGCCACCACCGGACTCCCCTCCGCCCGCCAGCGCTTCGCCCGCGTCCCCGTGGAGACCGGCGCAAGCCGCTACGGCTCCGCCAGGATGCCGGCCGTCCACGAGGACCTGGCGGCCGTCCCCGGCGCCGTACCGCTCCTCGAAGGCACCGGCATGCGCTCCGTCGTCACGGTGCCGCTCAAGGTCGAGGGCCGCCTCACCGGCTCTCTCGGCGTCGCCGCCGAAGGCTCCAACCGCTACTCCAACGAGGAGGCCCTGCGCCTCCAGTTCGCCGCCGACCGCATCGCGCTCGCCGTCGAGTCGGCCCGCCTCGGCGAGCTCGAACGGCTCCGCCGCGGCTCCCTCAGCTTCCTCGTCGAGGCCTCCGACCTGCTGGCCGGCACCCTCGACCGCGACCAGACCCTGGCCCTCATGGCCCAGATGACCGTCCCGACCCTCGCGACCTGGTGCGCCGTCTACACGATCGCCGACCAGGCCTCGGACCCGTACCTCTCGTACGTTCTGCACGAGGACGAGGACCGCATCGACGGACTCAAGGCCCTGCTGTCCTCCATCGCCCCGCCGGACCCGGTACCCACCCCCGGCGCCCGCGTCTGGACCGCCCCGGGCGAGGCCGCCCACCGCGCCGCGCTCAGCACCTCGATGCGCGAACTCGGCCACGGCAGCGGCCCGTTGTCCGCCGGCATCGACACCACGCTGGCCACGGCCGCCGCGGTCGGCGGCGAGACGGTGGTCCTGCCTCTGGTCGCCCGCAACCGCGTCATCGGCATGCTCACCCTGGGCAAGCCCTCCGACGACCATTTCCGCCAGGAGATCCTGGAGCTCGCGGAGGACCTCTCCCGCCGAGCCGCCCTCGCCCTGGACAACGCCCGCCTCTACTCGGAGCGCATGGCGATCAGCCAGTCCCTCCAGCGCAGCCTGCTGCCGCCCGGCCTCCCCCAGATCGACAACGTCGAGGTCGAGGTCATCTACCGCGCGGCCGGCGAGGGCAACGAGGTCGGCGGAGACTTCTACGACCTCTTCCCGATCCGCGACAACGCCTACGGCTTCGCCATCGGCGACGTCTGCGGTACGGGCCCGGAAGCCGCCGCCGTCACGGGCCTGGCCCGTCACGCCCTCCGCCTGCTCGCCAGGGAGGGCTTCGGCGGCCCGGCTGTCCTGGAGCGCCTGAACGCGGCGATCCTCGACGAGGGCGCCCGCAGCCGCTTCCTGACGCTCCTGTACGGCGAGATGTGGCCCCAGGAGGACGGCTCCGCCATCCTCAAGGTCGTCTGCGCCGGCCATCCGCTGCCGCTGCGCCTGCGCCAGGACGGCACGGTCGTCCCGGCCGCCGACCCGCAGCCGCTCCTCGGCGTCATCGACGACCTGGAGCTGTACGAGCAGACCATCACCCTGGAACCGGGCGATGTCCTCCTCTGCGTCACGGACGGCGTCACGGAACGCCGCGAGGGCACGAGGATGCTCGGCGACGACGGCCTGATCGAGGTCCTCAAGACGTGTACGGGCCTGACGGCCGGCGCGGTCGCCGCCCGCATCCTCCGCGCCGTGGAACGCTTCGCCCAGGAGCCCGCCTCCGACGACATGGCCATCCTGGCCATGCGCCTCCAGGAGCCCCTGAAGGCCATCTGACGACAGAGACGAGCGGGTCCCTGCTCCCTTCGGGGGAGCAGGGACCACATACTTGAACTGAAAACAAAGAAGGCCCCCGCCTGATGGCGGGGGCCTTCTTTGTTTTCTATGGAGCCCTTTAACGGAATCGAACCGTTGACCTTCTCCTTACCATGGAGACGCTCTACCGACTGAGCTAAAAGGGCGGGAGTTCGGCGGCGTCCTACTCTCCCACAGGGTCCCCCCTGCAGTACCATCGGCGCTGAAAGGCTTAGCTTCCGGGTTCGGAATGTAACCGGGCGTTT